>JAFSTL010000045.1 GCA_017450545.1 Alphaproteobacteria bacterium | reverse complement strand
GATGCAGTCAAAGAAATATACTGTGCAAATAGAACGCAATAATGGGCGGCAGCGACATTGGCTTGCAGCGTTCCGTCGATGCTCCATTGTTGTCACAAGATCGCTTGAAAATCTAGCGATTTCTATGGCACTTTTCGCCAGATTTCGTATAAATGGGTCTATCGACGAACTAATCGCATTGCTGAAGTGACTCTCTCTTTTTTAAATATCGCTTGCATCCTTTGGAAAGCTGTGGTACTATGGAAATAGTAAGAATGTTTTTCTAAGGAGAACAAGAAAAGTGAAGTTCAACTTAAGTAAAACTAAGTATTCGGGGGGGGCTATATTTAGGGCATATTGTTGCTATACCTTTAATTAGCTCCTGTTGTTTTGGAAGTGAAGAGCAGAAATATCAGGATGAATTGACAAGGGAGATGTATAAGCACAGCTGGCGAGCTCATTTAAGCGAGACCTGGAAATGCGCTGATATCAAGGCGAAGACGTGGTGGAAAGCTGAGATATATGAGGATTCTATATTCGAAGTAATTCCTCAAGCTATTGCTGATTGTATCACCCATAATGCCGAGTTTGACGAAAGCAAATTCACAGAGTTGCAGCAAGAGTTTAAAGTAATTGAGTTTCATGATGCAACGCCGGATAAGATGAGGTATGGCGGTGAAAATTGGAATGCCGTCATGTTGTGGAATTTTCTTTATAGAGCTATGTGTATTGAACCGGATGAGAAAGATTATCAAAAAATATTAAGCAATACTATGGTGGCATTAACAAAATATTATGCAAAATATAATAATGAATCTAAGGAAGCATTAAAGAAACTAAACAAAACCTATGTTCAAGGGCTAAAAAAAGCAAGACAAGATATTCTTCAATACATAGAGCAACAAGGCGTGAACTTGATCAAATACCTAGATAACATAAAGCAAATCTCAAAGGAAGACTGGACGATAAGAGCGCCGCAAGCAAGACTAATGAACCAAAAACAAAAGAATGGTAATGCTTGTATTATAGCTCAATACCCAGTGCACGATATTGTTGCTTGTAGTGCGCGATGGGTAGAATACAAGATAGAATACACCAACAAAAATGACATATCCGTAGCAGAGAACGGAAACAAATACATATGTGTGTGTGTGCCAACGTACACACTCCCAGATGGCATTGTAGAGTACGATGACAAAATGAAAAAGTATAATGAAGAGAAGAAAGAGCAAAGAATCAAAATGAAATACACGACAAAAGAAGGTTATGAGAACGAAGAAAAAACACCAATATATGAGGGCAAAATATTTAAATTGAGAGAGGGATCAGACTGGAAAACGATAATGAAAAATGAGTACCCTATACACTATTCTTTATCATTCAAAAATCTGCCAAAAGGATACACAAAAGGAACAATAGAGAACGCAGACATAGAGGAGTTTGGAAAGGAAATAGGGAAGGTTACAAATAGTTTTCTCAGCGGAAACATAGCCGAATATAACCCATCGATGACTGCAACTGAATACCTTAATACATTGATAAAAAGCAATTGGCGGCAGCGTGGGCGCCCGACAATATACAATGAAAAAACAGGGGACGATATGCTAAGAATAAATGGATTCAGAGACATGTTCAATCTTACCGAGGATGAATATCCGGACGATAAGATACTAAAAATACTCACAGAAAACGATTTCGACGATGAAAACGCATTTAGTGCACTGTTCAATTGATGATGCCCTAATGCTTTCAAATTTTATGCGCCATATGTATAATGGTGTTAGCTTTGAGAAAAGAGTGGCGTGGATCAATGCAACATTATGTCGTTTTAAGCAGAAAATATAGACCGAAAGATTTAAGTGATTTGATTGGGCAAGACGTGTTGGCGAAGTCACTTAAATCGTGTTTGGACAATAAAAAGGTTCCGCATGCATTCTTGTTTCATGGCATACGGGGAGTTGGTAAAACGACGACCGCACGTATTTTGGCGCGTTGCTTATGTTGCATTGGATTGGATGGAACAACAGACATAACATCGACGCCCTGCGGAGTTTGTCGCTCTTGTGTTGCGATGGATAAAGAGCAACACTTGGATATCATGGAATTCGATGCTGCGAGCAGAACTGGTGTTGATGATATACGCGAAGTAATTGAGGCAACGCAATACGCGCCGGTATTAGGACGATATAAGATTTTCATAATAGATGAAGTACATATGTTGTCGAAAAGTGCGTTTAACGCATTGTTGAAGACGCTTGAGGAGCCACCAGCTCATGTCAAATTTATATTTGCGACGACAGAAGTACAGAAAGTTCCAGAAACGGTGATGTCGCGATGTATGACATTTAGATTGCACCCAGTGTCTCCTGATGCTTTGGCAAAACATTTGATAGGCATAGCGCAAAAGGAAGGCTATGCGCTTGAAAAGGACGCATCAGCTCTGATTTCCGAGGAGTCTGAAGGCTCGGTGCGTGATGCCTTGTCGGTTTTGGAACAGGCTCTGATGTTTTCGGCTGAAACGAAAGTAATTACATTGGATAATGTTTTGAATATGCTTGGTGGAGCAACATCCAATGATGTTAACGAGCTTTTGATTTTGATTCTAGATGCGAAGACACAAGAGGCATTGAAGAAATCGGAGGAATTATTTGCAAAAGGGACAGATCCATATGTTTTATTCAAAAATATGCAAAATGTGCTTTATCGCATAATAGTGAATAAGGTTAACGGAAAAGTTGCGGAGTATTCGCTTTCGAATTTGTTATATATATGGCAAATATTCTTAAAGCAAACTGAAAATATAAAAAACGCAAGTTTTCCGGAGTATGTGTTAAGTGCGACCGTAATAATTTTGTCGAAAACAGCATCTTTTCCAGATATAGAACGACTTATGATAACAGAACGAACTCCTGAGACACCGACAAATTTAAGCAAAGTCGAGCAAATACTTGGTGAAAAGATAACTCCTAAGCCGGATACTTCCAAAGAACTGGTGAATAATATTCTCAACAAGTTCCCTGGAAGCACGGCCCGAGAAGCGGGGTAGCTTGCTCCTAGACCAACTGCATTTTTTGTTGCAAGCCCCCTTGTGACGTGATATAATGAGAAGGAGGAGTTGTGTAATCTGTTACATAGGGGAGAGTAAAGAGGAAAGGTTTTGCAAAAGTTTCAGGCACTTTGATCGGAGCAATGTCATGATGCTGGGCTCTCAAAGTGAATGATGTGTTAATGTTTGGAGTGGAGCACACAAGAAAACCTGATAAATAAGAGCTGCTTTGATGATTTTTCAGGACAGATATAAGGCACATCTAAACAAACTATACAATAAAAAGAAAGTATCAAATTTGTTAAAAGATGATGCATATAAGTATCGATCGACAATAGATGATGTGATTTCGAACGAAATAGCAAAAATTGCGTTTGATATAGAGTTGACAGGTGATAGAGTAAATCACAAACGATAAGATAAAGACACAATAATCGAATATATTTCTACAGAAAAAAGGACAAATTTATAACAACATTGACGCATACGATCCATCTAATTGGAATTACTTGTTACTAATTAATGTTTTGAATCAAATTAAGTATAATAATGTGTCGATTGATGAAAAGCTAATAACAAGCACGGCGAAAAAAATCAAAGAAAAAACAAAATATACAAAATTCTCTTCCCAAATAGAAGCGGCAAAGCGTGATATCGTTGCATATTTTGATGAACTAGAACT
>JAFSTL010000044.1 GCA_017450545.1 Alphaproteobacteria bacterium | reverse complement strand
GAGAAAAACAAAAATATCAGGGAAGCTGCCATTCCAATGGCAATAAAACGAAATCCCTCTCTATTTACCGAACAATCTATTCCGCAAACATTCATGATCCAAGCGATTAAAAGATCTACGCTAATCATATTGTAGCACACCTTTGCACACCGTTTGCAATCGCCGTTTGGGGACTCAAAACTGAAAAAATCATAAGTTAACATATTGGCACAAATATGTTAAAAGTTTTTTTGTCATTTTTGCTACAGTGTTTTTGATGTTATTTCTGTATTTCGCGAAATCCATCGTATTACGATAACGTAATTAGATACAAAAAGCACGAGCAGATCTAATACAACTCTCAAAAGCTTAGATATTTCGAGCCCCAAAATTACTGGAATATACTGTACAATAAAACTACAAATAACTACCTGTATCTGAAATATTAAGGCTGTGCTAAATTTAATTTTTTCCTGAGGAAACGATATTTTAAATGATTTATAATCATTCAGAATAGTTTTTTGCAAACTCCATTTACAAGCCGTTGAAAAAACAGCTAGAGTTATAACAAAAAGAACTCCACTTGCAACAGCAGAATTGACAGATAAATCATCAAATATTGCATCAGAAGAAGCGTCCCATCCAGTTATCGCTGTTATTATGCCCCATGGTATTCCCATTAACACACACATTACAAATGCAAACCATAAATATAACCCAAAGTATCTCGCTGTATAATTCAGAATATATGACACAATACATTCTCCCACTCACATCCTGATATTATGATAGCATATCTGTTCAACACAGCACAAGGAAAATTTGCTAAAATGAGACGATGGATACGAGAAAAGACAATATCATGAGCTATACAGCCGATTCGATAAAAGTTTTGAAGGGATTAGATGCAGTTCGGAAACGCCCTGGGATGTATATCGGGGACACTGATGATGGAACCGGACTTCACCATTTGGTTTATGAGGTTGTGGACAATGCAATTGACGAGGCATTGGCTGGGTATTGTGATAATATAGCGGTAACTATCGAAGAAGATAATTATATCTCGGTTATAGACAATGGGCGCGGAATTCCTGTTGATATTCACAAAGAAATGGGTGTTTCGGCTGCAGAAGTTATTATGACTCAGTTGCATGCTGGCGGTAAGTTTGACCAAAATTCATACAAAGTTTCCGGCGGTCTTCATGGTGTTGGTGTTTCGGTTGTTAATGCTTTATCTGAGATTTTGGAGTTAACTATTTGGAAAGAACATAAGAAACATTTCATGGTATTTAAACACGGTGTTCCTCAGGCTCCGTTGGCTGTCGTTGCTGAAAATGAAGAGATGGAATCCGGGACGATGGTTCGATTTAAGCCGGACGCATCTATATTCAAAATTACAAAATTTAACAGGCAAACGATCGAGCATAGAATACGTGAACTTGCGTTTCTAAATTCAGGAGTGCGTATAAATGTTATCGATGAGCGTGCAGAGTCGCCCTATAAGAATGAGCTGTATTACGAAGGTGGACTTGAAGCATTTGTTAAGTATATCGATGCGGGAAAAAATGTTTTGCATCCGAAAATCATAACTGCTGATAATTCGAATTCAGGTTCGGACATAGTAGTACAAATGGCTATGGAATGGACGGATAGTTACCACGAGAATATACTGTGTTTTACTAACAATATTCCGCAACAAGACGGAGGAACTCACCTTTCTGGATTTAAGGCTGCACTTACTAGAGTTGTTACAAATTATCTTACAGAAAATCCTGTGAAGACTGGAAAGAAAGATTTGAAAAGCGCAATTACTGGCGATGATATAAGAGAAGGTTTGACTTGCGTTTTATCTGTAAAGGTTCCAGATCCGAAGTTTTCGTCGCAAACAAAAGATAAGCTAGTTTCGTCGGAAGTCAGACCTGTTGTTGAGACGGTGATAAATGATGCCGTAAAAATTTGGTTTGAAGAAAATCCAGCACTGGCAAAACCGATTTTAGAGAAGGTCTTTGAAGCTGTTGCTGCACGGGAAGCTGCGCGAAAAGCACGCGAATTGACGAGACGCAAAGGTGCACTGGATGTTGCTTCTCTGCCTGGTAAATTAGCTGATTGTTCCGAAAAAGACCCGGCGCTGAGCGAAATGTTCATAGTCGAGGGAGATTCGGCAGGCGGTTCAGCCAAGATGGGACGCGATAGAAAAACTCAGGCTATATTGGCGCTACGTGGAAAAATCTTGAACGTTGAGAAAGCCCGTTTCGACAAGATGATATCATCCGAAACTGTCGGGACTTTAATAACAGCGATTGGAACAGGTATTGGCAAAGACGATTTTGATATTGAAAAAGCACGGTATCATAAAATCATAATAATGACCGATGCTGATGTTGATGGAAGTCACATACGTACGCTATTGCTGACGTTTTTCTTCAGACATATGCGCCCGATAATCGATAAAGGATACCTTTACATAGCGCAACCGCCTTTATATAAGGTAAAACGCGGAAATTCTGTCGTATATATCAAAAATGAAAAAGAGTTCGAGACGTATATACTAAATGAGGCGGTTAAAGATGCTCGCATGACTTTCTCTTCTGGGGAAATTTCTAGTGGTCTTGACTTAAAACACATAATAGAAACTTCAATAAACGTGACACACTCAATAGAAGCTCTGACACCGTATGTAAATAATGCGAAGATTATTGAAAAGTTACTGTTCAGTGGCTGTTTAATTAACCATTCTGAGACGAGCCTACGGCTACTCAATAATTACCTTAATCAAATGAAAACTGAAGAATATAGTTATATAGCACGTCTTAATAATGATATTCTAGAGATTTCTGTGAATTCATTCGGTTCGCATGAAATAATTACGATTGACCAATCTTTCTTGGCGCTTCCTGAAGTTAGGTCGATAAATCGCCTCCATGAGAAGCTGTTTTCGATGTTTAACGATGTTGCGGCGTTGGAATTAGGCGGTGGCAAAGAGGTTTGTAAAATCGATGGTGTATTGTCACTTTCTGAGAAGATACTTGAGTTCGGACGCCGTGGACTTACCATAAACCGCTACAAGGGGCTTGGTGAAATGAACCCAGACCAGCTTTGGGAAACGACGCTCGACCCGGCATCTCGCACATTGCTACAGGTCAAATTGACGCAAGCCGAAGAAGCGGATAAAATATTCTCGCTCCTCATGGGCGATATAGTCGAGCCCCGCCGTGAATTCATACAATCTAACGCGGAAAAGGTGAAGAATTTGGATGTATAGGGTGCGTTCCAATTGTCAATCTGAATTACATGCTCTAGGACACACCAGTTCAGCGCATTAGATTACTTTATTCATAATTAAGTCATGAACATGCACTAATCCTACTGGTTTTCCGGAGGTATCGACAACAAATACATTTGTGATTTTATTTGTTTCCATAGTATGCAGGAGCTCCGAGGCAGTGATATTCTTGCTAACCACAATTGGATTTTCTGTCATAACGATATCGACAGGCTTCGACAGGATATCTGAGCTCATCTTTCGGCGTAAATCACCATCGGTTACTATACCGACCAATTTTTCACTACCATCGATAACCCCGACACATCCAAAACCGTATTTTGTCATTTCTATAACAGCGTTTTGCATATTATCATTTATATTAACGAGAGGAATTTCAAGGTGCATTATATCGAATATAAATGATAACCCTTTGCCCAGCGCCCCGCCTGGATGAAGTAATCTGAATTGTTCCTTTGTAAAACCTTTTAAGACCAAAATTGACATTGCCAAAGCATCACCAAGAGCAAGAGTATTGGTGGACGATATTGTTGGAGCTATACCAAATGAACCGGCTTCTCCTATATCTGGCAAAATCAGCGGTATGTCTGAATTCTTTGCTAAAGTTGAGTTTTCACTTTTAGAAATCGATACAATCTTGTTACCGAATCGTTTTGCAAAATCAATTATTGGGAATAACTCAACTGACTCTCCGGAGTATGAAATCAGAAGCAAAACATCTCGAGCATCCAGCATTCCAAGATCACCATGCTGTGCTTCGCTTGGATGCAGAAAGAACGACTTCTGCCCCAGCGATGCCATCGTGGACGATATCTTCCGACCTATATGCCCACTTTTCCCTATACCGGAAACAACTAACCGGCCTTCCGAATTTGATATGGCTTCGACGGCATCTCTAAACCGTACCGGTAAATTTTGTGCCAAAATTTTAAGTGCCCTTGATTCTTCCAGAATAACTCGCCTAGCTTCAGTTAGAAAATCCATCTTAAACACACCCTCAGTAAACTATGTTTCTTAAATTTTCGCTTCTATGATTAAATCTAAACTCGCATTCTTTCAAATGCAAACCAAAATTTTTCGACGAGGCTAATCAAGAGCAAAACAATTTACTTTGTCTGCTCGGTATGATAAAGTTGTGAAGGTGTATTCAGATGGGTACAGCGTTGTTTTAAATGGAAAATGATTTGGAGTTAACTATAGCGCAAATAATAAAAAAGTATGGTTTGCTTACAAATAGGAAGTTAGCAAAGTCTTTTGGCCAGCACTTTCTGTGTGATAGTTCGTTACTGGATAAAATTGTTTCTTGCGCTTTGCCGTTT
>JAFSTL010000043.1 GCA_017450545.1 Alphaproteobacteria bacterium | reverse complement strand
GTGTCTCCCCATTTGATTAGTTTTAGTCTCTTTGCATAAAACATTTCTCGCATATCTCTTTCTATAGGAGGATTTTTTTCTTTTATGTTTAAATTTATCTTTTCACATGAATCACACCCCATAAACATGCCTCTCATATCGGTTATTTGGTTCGCATTAATTTGTATGGTTGCTTGTCTTAAGTTTTTATTATGGTTTATAATGGATTTTATGCTCGTTAAGTTTGGCGCTTCTTTTATATGTAGCGTTATAGTTTCGAGATTTCTGTTATAGGCGCACATATTATTTAACGATTGTGCATTTGTTTTAAGACCTAGGAGTTCTATTTTTCGTATTGTCGGAGACATGTTAAATAAGAATTCACAATCGGCTGGCAGAATTACTGCATCGTTAGTTCCATGTAATCTTATTTCTATATCCAATGTATATGTTTTTTCAGTATCGTAGATACCTGAAAAACACTGGCTTTCCAAGATGAGTGGCTTTTTTTCTACTTTTTCTTTGTGCATCCCTGCTCTTTTTATATATGGAGTTTCAGCAATTATTTGTAGTTTTCGCTTGGCTTTGAAGTCTTTATTGTCTCTCGTGTGTGCAGTTCGGTTTATTTGCTCATCATGCACAAAGTTGCATATATGTATACCATTATCATCTTCATACCATTTTATTATCAGTGCGGGATCAACATCGGTTAGCTTTTTGCTCAGATCTATTGTAGTTTCTCCTTTGTCTGTCTTGGGATCATATATTTGTTTCCTCCTTTCAATTTCCATGTAATCATTGAGCTTTATTTCTTCAACACCATTTTTATTATATGCCAATATTCTCTCTAATTTTTCATTAGCGATTTCTATCGACAAATATTGATAGTCTCTAGCAGTGCTTCCTGTAAATTGTAATGGCGTGCTATAGCTGTATCTTATCCTTCTATATTTGCCTTCTCCCAGGTCGTAGCTATCGTCGTATTCGTACTTTTTCTCCTTCAATTTCTTTTGTGCTTCGTCTTTTATTCCTCTCGTAAGTCTCCATAAGTTCAGACCTTTGTCATACTCAACTATGTCTTTATATGCATTTTCTATCTCTTGAGCATACTTTTCCCCACAAGCTTGGCTTAGTCGTCCCTTCTTTATGATGCTGTCATGAAAATCGCCTATTTGACCGTATGAGTAGTTGTTAGACTGAATTTTAGACCATATATATTTTATGTAGTTATACAACACTAATGCGTTCCAGTTCTCTGCTGTATAATTCTCGTAATTCTTGTTTTCAAACGTTACGACTCTGCCTTTAACCTTTTCTTTTGCAAATTCATTCCTGCTTAAAGCACAATCAACAATCGCTTCTGGAATTACGTTATATATCGAGTCTTTATATTCATCCTGCTTTATCCATTCTTCGTCACTTAATGTAAATTCCAGGCTGTGCCTTACATCGATTTTCCCATAAAACACACATCGAAAATGCGTTATGTCCTCGTCCGTCTTTAGCTCTGTTCCAACTAATCCAGCGTAACTATAGGAGCTAATTAAAGGTATAGCAACAATATACTCTAAATATAGCCCCCCCTTAGAATACTTGTTTTTACTTTTGAATACTTTCATGCTTGTCTCCTATAAACAACACGTCTTCAAATATTATTCCTACTTTCATAGTACCATACATTTTCGCTTAACGAAAGCATTTTTTTTTACAAAAATATTTCTTGAACCTTTGTTCAAGTTCAGAAATATGTGACACACAAAGTGTTCCAAAGAGGTTTGATTTGCATTTTTTTGCCATACGTGATATACTGCAGGAGTGATTGATGTATTGAATTAAGTTACGCATGGATAGCTATTATTATACGGATTTTGTATAGTTCTGGCATCATATTTGTGGAATTTTGTCCCATAAAAAATGGTGCTGGGTGGTTTTCATCAGTTTTTGTGGGGTGTTTTATGAAAAAGCAGTTAAGTGCTATTGCTCTTTTAGCCGGGACAGCCATTGGCTCCGGAATGTTGTCGTTACCGTTGGTTCTTGCAAGGTACGGCATTGTGTTCAGTTGTGTTATGATGTGCGCATTTATTTGGGTTGCGTACTATTCGTCAATAATACGCACAGAGTTAAATATTTATTCTTATTCTAGCTATGCGATAAAAGACGTTGGATTACACTTTAGTGGGAAAATAGCATCACAAATCGGCAATGTTTCGCTAAAATTGTTGTCATACTCTCTCATCGCGGCATATCTGCACGGTTTGGCATCATTAATTAGGGTATTTATAGATGTAAATATCTCAATTTTAATTGTATCAATCTCGGGAATTATTATGCTTTTGTTGTTTTTTTCGAACAGTTTAATTAGTAAGATCAACAAAACTTTGTTTGTTTTTTTGATTTCAGCGTTCGTTGCCGTGACGTTGGGGTTATTGATAAAATCTGGTATCGACACTTTGTCAGTTCCAAATGGGAAAAATATAACTTTAGGTTCATTTGCGACGGCACTTCCAATAATTTTTACATCATTTGGATTTCAAGGCTCGCTTCATTCGCTCACAAAATTTGTCAATAACGACCGCAAGATAATCAAAAAAGCCTGCTTATTTGGCAGTATAATTCCAGCAATCGTCTATATTCTTTGGATTTGTAGCACAATTTTAATCATATATAACAATAATCCGACGTTTTTTGCAAGGATGGTTTCCGAAAGTGTTGATATCTCCGAAATGATTTCGTGTTTAACGCACGTTGCTGATATGCAATATTTACGCGGAATGTTTTGGATAATATCCCTGCTGGCGTTGTTAACCTCAATCATAGGTGTTGGAATTGCCGTTTTTGATGACTGGAGCCAAAAGTTAACCAAAGCACAATCAGCGGTCATTTCTGTGATACCTTCTGCTTTAGTTGCTATTTTTGTTCCTAACGCATTTATAAAAATCCTTGGGCTTTCTGGGATGATACTTGTCGTTTTGGCAATATTTTTGCCAGTATTCTTGTATGTCAAAATGGAAAAGAGGTTTGCAAATCTGAAAATAGATAAAACAAGGAGTATTGGCTTAATAATACTCACGATTGTGGGGGGTGCGATATTTGGCGCAGGAATTTTGGAGTTGTTATGGAATTGAGTTTTGTCCCAAAATGCTGCTAATTGCTCATAACAATTTCAGTCTTTCCTAATGTCGTTTTTATAGTTCCTATGTAATTATAAACAAATGGCAAATTCGTTCGTCCATGTCCAAAACTAGTGCTTTTGAACACAGGGATGCTTAACTTTGAGGCGAATTTGCTCAAAATTTTCGAGACATCCGTGCCGAAATCGCCAAACACAATCGCCTGTGCCCGATTAAAAAGTCTTGCGTTTTTCATATGGGTTAGCAGGCGATCCAAACGAAAACCGCTAACATTCGTATCTTCCAGAAAAACAATTTTTTCTTTCATATCGATTTGCCAAGCAGTTCCTATTGTGGAAATAATACAAGTTATATTTCCTCCAGTTATTTTCCCAATAACAGGATTTTTGGATTTTGCCGCGACATTTATCGGATGTAAATCTGAAATCTTTAATGAACTTTGGGCGTTTCTCAGAAAATTTAGGACGCTTTGGTATGACGACTTAGATTTGTCCCCCACAACAAAATCTTTTAGCATCGGAGCATTGATTGCTATCCAGCCGTATTTTTGCGAAAAATATATCATAAGCGGTGTTATATCACTGTAACCTATGATAACTTTTTTTGTTATGTTAGAATAATTCAATTTCATAATAAGGGGCATAATCTTATCCATGCCATACCCTCCACGAATTGCCCATAAAATCTTGTGTTTTGAGCGTAGTGATTTATCTAATTTCAAAAACTTTGCATTTCCGTCAGCGAAAATTTGCGCATCAGAATCGCCTGTCGGCGCATCGACTTTTCGTCCAAGCAATTTTTCGATTTTTTGAGCAATCTTTCCGGATACGCCGCTTGATGGAGAGATTACATCTATATCAAGACCTGTGAAATCATAAGCAAAGACTTCCGATATAAGGACAGATAAAGCAAGATAAATTTTGCGATACATACATTTGAAAAATCAACACAACTCGGGTATATTTTATCACAACAGCAAACGAATGGGCTTGCAGTTCAAATGCCTTTACCGAAAATCTCGAAAGAATTGAGCATAAAAACAATACACAAATGGCTTCGGGTTTTTATTCTGTATTCTAAAGTTGCCCGTGCTCAGGTATTGTTTATGCCGGCTTTGTTGATTTCATGTGCATACGTTTATGCTCAGTATCATTACAATATAATTGAAAGAATATCATTCATATTCGTTTCTATTTCTATTTTGTGTTTCAATCTATCTGTTAATACTATTTCAGAATATAGAGATTGTCAAAAAGGAATAGATGATGTTCATTCTTCCGACACAAAGTATCGGCTAGTTTCTGGAATTGTTCCACAAAAAAACGTCTTGAATATCGGAATAGTTGCATTTGGTATAGCAACAATTTCGGGAATTATTGCGCTTTTACTAAAGCCTTTCAGCTTATTATTCCCAGGGTTATTGGGGGCAAGCATCGCTTTTTTTTATAGCGAACAACCGTTAGGGCTTAAATATAAGGCATATGGAGAGATTTGTGTTTTTATTGTTTATGGCTTTTTAATTATTTTCTCCTGTATTCTATCGTTAACTCACACATTACATTTTAAGGATGTTGTATTTTCACTTCCTTTTGGATTACTCACTACTAATGTTGTCCTTGCGAATAATATAAGGGACTATGAGTTTGAACTAGGAAAAACAACAACGCTAGTTACAAAATTCGGCTTAAAGTTTGCGTATTCATTGCTCTTTATTATAACTCACCTGGCGTATTTGTTCGTTCCGATACTGATTTATTGTAATATATTGCCAAAAACAGCATATATCACATTATTAAGCTATTTTCTGATTCTTTCGATAATTTATAAAATTAATTCTCACAAATTCATCAACATTTTCGGCATAATGCAAGTGTTATTTTGTATACTAACAATTGCATCGCTTTTAATACATTGAATAAAGCGAAAGAGACAACGACTGCCTCATTTGCTTTAGAAATGCTATGAGTTCATTGAATCGAAGAAATCTTCGTTCGTTTTCGAGTATTTTAATTTGTCAAGCAAAAATTCCATAGCTTCTATCGTCCCCATTGGGTTAAGTATTCGGCGCAAAACCCACATTTTAGATAACTTATTCTTATCCTTGACAAGCAATTCTTCTTTGCGTGTGCCTGATCTATTTATATCTATAGCAGGGAATACTCGTTTATCAGACAGTTTCCTATCCAAGACAACCTCTGCGTTTCCGGTTCCTTTAAACTCCTCGAATATAACATCATCCATTCGCGAGCCGGTTTCGACCAGCGCTGTCGCAATGATGGTGAGCGATCCACCTTCTTCAATGTTCCTTGCAGCTCCAAAGAATCTTTTCGGCTTTTGCAACGCATTAGAATCAACACCTCCCGTAAGAATTTTTCCTGATGTCGGCACGACTGTGTTGTATGCTCGTGCTAACCGAGTTATGGAATCCAGCAAAATAACCACATCGCGCTTGTGTTCCACAAGTCTCTTGGCTTTTTCTATAACCATTTCAGTGACCTTAACATGTCGTGATGCTGGTTCATCAAACGTTGAACTCACGACTTCTCCATGAACGGAACGTTGCATGTCGGTCACTTCTTCCGGACGTTCATCGACCAGAAGCACTATCAGATACACATCACCAAACCGTTCGGTTATTGATTTTGCTATAGTTTGCAACATCACGGTTTTGCCAGTTCGAGGCGGGGCGACTATAAGCGCTCTTTGCCCTTTTCCAATAGGAGAAACAAGGTCTATGACACGTTGCGTTAAATTACTGTCATTTCCTGGACGATCCAACTCTAAACGTAACATTTCATCTGGATAAAGAGGAGTTAAGTTATCGAAATTCGTGCGCCTCTTCACGTTTTCGGCATCTTCAAAATTAACCTTCTGTATACTCAACACCGAGGGATATCTCTCATTATCTCCTGGCGCCTTTATTTGACATTCAATAGTATCTCCAGTTTTCAATCCAAACTTCTTAACAAACGAAGGCGCGACATAAACATCATCGGAGCCTGGCAGGTAATTCGATTCCATGGAACGCAGGTAGCCAAAACCATCTTGAATAACCTCAATAACCCCTGTGCTAAAGATAGGTATATTCGATTCGGAAATCTTCTTTTGTATTGCTAAAATCAATTCTTGCCGCACCATCAGGTGTGGATTTTCAATGTTATGCTCAATAGCATACTCTAACAGATTTGCTAATGATTTTGATTTTAATTCTTGTAGATTCATATTCTCACTTTCTCAACTGTTAAAAAAACAACGCTACACATCTCGAGAATGTTACTTGAAAAATGCAGACACTAGCTGCATATCAGCTGTATGTCTTTACTGTAGCACCAATTTGCGAAAAGATCAAACTTTTTTGAGATTTTTCTGAAATCTCTCATTTCAGACCAGAGCATAAAGATTCTATAATGGAGTGCATGAGAGGAGTTTTGAATATGCTGAATAAGTTTATTAACGTTATCAAAAAGTCTAAGGAAAATTTGACACACCGTGAATTGCCAAAATATTCAAGTGATTATATTGATTTTTCAAGCAATGATTACCTTGGCTTATCACAAAATCCTGAAGTTATTGAGGCTGGCATAAAGGCAGCGAGAAAGTATGGCGCTGGGGCAACAGGGGCACGATTATTGTCGGGAAATTCAGATTTGTTTGAAAATTTTGAAAAGCAGATTGCGATTGATAAAAAAACTGAATCTGCGTTGATATTTAATTCAGGTTTCCAAGCGAATTCTGGAGTTTTAGAATGCGTGACTGATAAAAATACTTTGGTTATTTTCGATATGCTCAATCATACAAGCATGTATCACGGCGTATTTGCCAGTGGAGCGAAATTGAAACGGTTTCGGCATTTGGATTATATGCATTTGGAAGACATATTAAAGGATGTTACAAAAGAATACACAAATATACTTATTGTCTCTGAGACAGTTTTTGGCATGGACGGAGATATCGCTGATATTCAAGCGTTGGTAAACCTATCGGCTAAATATGACGCTATGTTATATCTCGATGAAGCACACGCTACTGGGCTTTATGGCAAAAATGGCTATGGTCTTTCAACGAATTTTGATTTTAACAAGGAAAAGACCATCATAATGGGAACTTTTAGTAAAGCTATTGGGGTAAGTGGGGCGTATGTTGCTTGCACCACTCTTATCAAAGATTTTCTGATACAAAAGTGCAAAAGTTTTATATATTCCACTGCGCTTTCGCCATTCTGTGTTGGGGCTACACAAAAGGCATGGTCAATGTTGCCTTTTCTTGGAAATTTACGCCGAAGTATCATGCAAAAAGCTGATAGATTGCGTAGAGCCTTAAATGGAGCAGGGAATAAGACAAATATCGT
>JAFSTL010000042.1 GCA_017450545.1 Alphaproteobacteria bacterium | reverse complement strand
TGACTTATCCACACCATTCATAGGATGACAGTCGTTATATTCGGGATGCAAACCGGTATGAGAGCTAGCATAACACGCCCCACACCCTGAAACAACCAACCCCATGAATACTAAACTTTTACGTATCATAAAAACACAAAACAAATGTATTACTCGACTTTGAGTTAGTTCAATCTACGAGTTCGGAACAAGGTGATTCTTGGAGCAAAACGTCTTTGTGTTCTCATCATAATAATTCTTCGAACCTTCCCAAATCTTGCTCATTTTGGGATTGACAACTACACGCTTGCGTCAAAAATGCAATGATAGAATAGTTTTGGTAATATCCGCAGTGAAAAATAAAGATTGAGCATAGGCATGATATAAGTAATGAGATTTGGGAAAAAATACTGAAAGCAGTAAAGGTATATGGAGAGTTCAATGCACGCGAGTGGCGCGAGAGGTGGAAATCAAGGCATGGCGGTAGCAAAAGGGGGATGAACACGAAGGTACATGGCGTGGTGGATTCTCGCGTAATGCCGCTGAAAATTCTCGTATCCGACGGAAATGTACACGAAAAGCCAGTAGGAGGAAGAGCTGATCAAAGATTTTAAAGCGAAATATTTGATAGCAGACAATTGGTACGACAGTAAAAGTATAGTTGAATTTTCTGCAAAAAGTGGAATGTAGGCTGTAATTCCATCTCGGAGCAATGCGTAAATACCGCGAATTTATGATAAAGAATTTTATAAAAAGAGGCATATTGTTGAGAAATTTTTTCCTAAAGAAATTCAGAAGTATTATAACGCGGTATAGCAACAACATCTCGGCTTTTAAAGCTTTCCTCACCATCGCATCCATTATGCTTTACTGCAGTTCCACTTGACGTAAGCTTCTAGATTGTGCAGGATAACGTGAACTGGTCTCAATAAAAATATTCCTGCTGTTTTTGATATTCTTGTCCTGATCCGACAAAAATTGCATTCGCGCAGATCATTTTAATCGCGAAATTTCGGAGAAATTTACGTTTGAGGGATCAACTGCTTCATGGTCCAGATGAGCCGCTGCTCCCCCATCTTAGTCTGTCGGTTGTATCCTATTGTATTGATTCAGTGTTCTTTAGCCAATCGTCTATGTATTTATATGAAAACTCATATCTGTATTCCTCATGGAGCTGGTATGCTTCTTCTATTTCTTTAGCCATTATTTTTCTTAATTCCTCTGTTTTGTTTATTAACTCCCTGGTTCCTTTTATTTTGTTCTTTATCTCTTCTATCTCTTTTTTGTCAGCAAGATATTCTGTTACATCCAGTAAATTTGGTCTCGCATCTGTTATCCCTTTGCCTTTTCCTTTTGTCTGCCTCTTGGGTATTTTAGGTAAAAGTTTATCTTTCTTTTTCTGCAATTCAACCACTTGACCTTGCAATGCTTTTATCCGTCTTTCTATCGTTCCGTTTATGTAATCCGAGTATCTTGTGCCAATCGTATCAGGTGCGTATTCGCATATCACATTTACTAGTTTCTGAAGATTTCTGCTTATTTGATTTTTCATTTTGTTGGATTTGTTTTCCCTTTCTTCAATTTGATACCATTTTTCTGTGCTCATACTCTGTAATTTGTGCAGCTCTTCTATTTCTTCGCCCCTACTCAGTAATTTGTACAGCTCTTCTTTTTCTTCGCGCCTACTTTGTAATTCGGACAGCTCGTTTTTTATACATTCGTAACAATCTTCGACTTCGTTTCCTACTTCATCCCTTATATCAGGAATTCCTGTCAGGCTGACACTTGTGTATTTCCCTATACTATTTAGTAGCGTGCATAATCTATAGTCCCTTTCGTATCCCTTTGTCAAGCTTGTTCTGAGGTCGTATTTGTTCTCTTTTAGCTTATTGTATAATGAGTTTGCATAATTCACTTTGATTGTCATTAGTTTTCGTACCAGTCCGTTATCCATAGGGAGTATTTTTTGTTCTATTATGCGTTTTTCTATCCCGTCATACTCGATCACTATGTTATTTGATTTGTATTCACCGTTTATTATTTCTATGCTATCCGGGATTAGTGGCGCGTATTCTTCATTGTGTTCTGTTTTTAGTCGATATCGTAATACGATTTTGCCAGGTAAATATTCAAACTGCACAGGCAGGTCCTTCTCAACCGTTGGGGATGCGTTTTCCGTAGCCGCTAGGGATGCGTTTTCCGTAGCCGCTAGTTCGGTTGATATTTTGTTTACTCGACGCCGCAAGGAAACTAGATCATCTATTAGTCCTTGCAAACGGATAGCTTCACCTATTTCTAATACTTTCTCGCGCATTTCTTTCATCTTATCTGGGAAACTTTCCTGCATTGTTTCAGCGTATTTTTTTACGGTAGCTTTCTTTTCTGTTATGGCATATAACATTTCATACGCTGCAGTCACCACCCTTGTAGTTGGCTTATTCTTTATCCGATTAAATATGTTTGCAAGAACAATACTTTCGAACATAAACCGTGGTATTTCATCTAGATTTTCGGCATCCCTATAATACAATATATCATTGTAATTATTTGTATACTCAAACTTTCCGCCTTTTATGTTGCATAGACAACGCGCCAATTCCGTTGGTAAAACGCTATAAACCAATTCTCCATAATCCACATTTTCGTAATGTGCCATTTTTGCTTGCGATTTTGTCGAGTTGCGTTCATTTCGAACACGCCACATATGTGCACGATACATTTCTGTGATAAGATCCACAGTATATGCAATCAGCGGATTATGCCCCGCTATGTCATACAACTGTTCTGTATCACGTCTATACAAAGATATTTTAAATTTTTCCATTGCGATTTGCGCAACGTCTGGAATACTCAGCTTAAAATCCGGATTCATGCTAGCGTGACAATTCATCACGATAACAACAGCTCCGACTGCTGTCTTTAGGAATAATTTTTTCATAAACGCTTCATTATCGTCATCAAACAGCTCTTATTATAACACATAACCTTTTCCATGTCCTACTGCAAACGCAGTAATGCGCATCTTTTTTCTATCTACTGCCGTCCAAATCCGTGTTTTTCGCTCCTTTTTTTAATAAACGTATACGGTTCATCCATTTCCACTACATCCATTTGTTCTTGTTTCATTTTTTTTCTTTTAATACCTTAAGACCTGCACTTTTTATCCAGTTCATAATGGTCTGATATCTATATGCTTTTTCCGAAAATTTTACTCATAATTCTCGCAATTCTTCGAAATCCTCACCCCTCAAGATACAGTACTAAAGCATGTTTTCTTTCTTCATCGGAATATTTTA
>JAFSTL010000041.1 GCA_017450545.1 Alphaproteobacteria bacterium | reverse complement strand
TTGCCAGCTGGCAATACAGTTGGGTACAGCGCAACATATACAGCTCCACATGATATCAAACTCGCAGTTATTTCAATTGGACACGGCGATGGGTTGCGACGTCAATTGGGGAACAGAGGCTTTGTTCATTTCTATGGCGATGGGAAGGTATACAAGGCGCCCATAGTCGGCAATGTTTCTATGGATTTAACAACCTGTGACGTGACCAATATATCTGATGAATTAACCAAACCTGGAGCTATAGCAACCTTATTATCGAAAGATTATCGAGTTAAAGATATGGCGAATGATGCAGGCTTATTGACATATGAAGTCCTGATAGGATTACAGCTAAAACCGGACAGATGCGACTTGTTTTATATCGAATAATATCACCTGCTCTCAACTGTTGAGAGCAGTAATTTGTATTAATTCGCTTTTGATTTTTGTTCTGACAATTCTTTCTTTTTTGAAACATAAAGCGAAGCAAAGTCGATTGGATCCAGCAACAAAGGCGGAAAGCCACCAGCACTTGTCACTTTCGCAACAACTTCGCGTATAAACGGGAACATCAAAAATGGGCAGTGAACCAATAATATTGGCTCGAGCACATCTGCTTCCAAGTTTTTAGCCACCGTAACAAGAGCAGAATACGCAAGCTCCACGATGAATATTGTTTTATCTTCAACGCTGGATTTCGCACTTATATTTAACGTCACCTCGTAGTGCTCGTCATCAATCTTTGCAACGTTGTTCTCGATTGATACTCCAACCTCCGGCTGCTTGTATTCGTCACTATATTTCAGCAAATAGTTTGGATTCTCAAAAGATAAATCTTTCACATACTGGTCGTTTATCTGAAAAGGATACTGTGTCTTTTCGTTTTCCATACTCTGCCCTCCAATGCTATTGAGCGCTTCTATTTTGTAACGTTTTCTTCAAAGATAACGCACGTTTGCTTAAACTATTGGAATCAGCCTCTAACAAAAACTTGTCAAGTCCGCCTTTATTCTCAACTGTACGTATTGCACTCGCTGTTGTTCTAAAGCTATATACACGCCCAAGACTTTCGCTCAAAAAGGACACATTTTGCAAGTTCGGTAAAAATCTTCTAGATGTATGGTTATTCGCATGGCTAACATTACAACCGTATTGCACCGACTTTCCGGTCAATTCACATTTTCTTGACATATCTTATCTCAAATCCATAAAACTACTGCTATCAATAATAACTCAGAACGTTGCTTCGTGTCAATGTTCGTTGACGTGACATCCCTAATCGATTAGGCTCTTTCGCTCCTTTTGGCTAAAGTAAGGCATCTCATGGCGGTGATTATGTGGTATTCTAAAGCTGGATACGGTGTAATGAAGTTATGTTGATGGTCGGATATAATTTTTCTTCTCCAATTTTAAAAGACTTGGACGAACGTGGTTTTGTTTATCAAGTGACAGATCCTGAGGCGCTAGATAAACTGTTTTTGAGCGGAGACTCAGTCACTTTATACGTAGGCTTCGATCCGACGGCGCAAAGTTTACATGTGGGGCATTTGCTTTGGATACGCCTTATTAAAAAGCTGCAACAACTGGGCATTCATGCAATAGTAATTTGTGGCGGGGCGACCAGCAAGATTGGAGATCCAACGTGGAAAGATAAAGAACGCGTAATGTTAGATTATTCAACAGTTCTATCAAATATAAAATTTATAACAACGAAGCTTCAAAGTATTATAAAATTTGATGATGCGCAAAATCCGGTGCATATGTTAAATAATGATGAATGGATGTCAAAAATAAACTATATGGAGTTCTTGCGCGATTTCGGTTCATTATTTTCAGTTAATAAAATGTTGACGATGGACAGCGTCAGCGCTCGCCTTAATCGACAACAACACTTGAGCTTTTTGGAATTTAATTACATGATTCTTCAGGCATATGATTTTCTGTATCTTTTTGAAAATTATGATTGTCAGATACAAGTTGGTGGCGCTGATCAATGGTCAAATATGATTTCTGGCGTCGATTTGATCCGACGAAAAACCGGGAAAATAGGCATAGGAATGTCAATGCCACTGCTCACGAATGCAGATGGAAAGAAAATGGGAAAAACAGAGGCAGGTGCAATTTGGCTGGATGAACACCTTGTTTCCCCATTTGATTTTTGGCAATATTGGCGAAACGTGGACGACCGCGATGTGACGAAATTGCTAAAGCTTTTTACTGATATCGATGTGGCAGAAATAGAGTCATACAACGCACTAATTGGGACGACAGCAATGAATGATAAGAAAATTGTACTGGCTGATGCACTTACGAATATGGTTCATCCACAAGTGAATTTAAATGATATACATAACACTGCGTTTGGATTATTTGCTAATAATGGCAACAGCATAACTGATTTGAAAGCGCATAAAATTCCTGTTGACACTCGCATAGATAAAGTTTTAGTGATGGTCGGGCTTGCACCTAGCCAAACTGCTGCACGACGGCTTATTGATGGAAAGGGAGTTAAAATCGACGGAATTTGTGTTAAATCATATGAAACGCCAATAACAGCGGAATGTATGATTTCTGTTGGAAAAAAGAAATTCGCAAAAGTTGTAATATAACTTCACCAGAAGTCGATTTTTCAAAACTTAAGCATTGCTCCTAAGCTCGGTGCCCGTTTTTGTGCATTCCCGTCTTCTTTTTGATTACTCTTTGCGTTTAAAACATTTTCAATCACTCTGCGAGCCATCCGTGCTGGTATGCGACCGCCGGTAGAATTAGATGACATTTTGTCCTTGATACTGTCGTTGCCAACCCAAGCTCCAAACGAAAATCCATTCTGAGGATTACTGGGAGGATCGTAAAACCCAAAGAACCATGCATCGTCATCACCATTGGAGCCAGTCTTTGCATATATATGTGGGTTACAATTCGCTGCTCGCCCGGTGCCTTGTGAGACCACTGAATGAAGCAACTCCCTGCATGCTTCAAGCGTTTCGCTATCTACAACTTGAGCTAGTTTGGATGGTTTACGTTGATACAAAATATTTCCATCCTTAGTCCTTATTTCTGTTATACAGTAAGTCCAAATGGGTTTTCCATCCATAAACGAAGTATATGCAGCAGTCATATCCTTCAATGTGACCGCAGTTGTTCCGATGGCAACGCTCATGTCATGAGTAGAAACACCGGAAATCCCGAGCTTGTTGGCAAAATTCGCAACACGTTGCAAACCAATAGACTGCGCCAATCTGATGCTAACAGCATTAACTGAGTGAGTAAATCCAGATAAAACCGAAATTTTGCCTCTGGTTTTCCATTTATAATTCTTTGGACGCCATCCGGCTATTTGTACTGGCGTGTCTGAAATCATATCTTCAAGCTGGTACCCATACTCTATAGCTGCGCCGTATACGAAAATTTTAAACGCGGACCCAGCCAGACGACTAGCTTGCGTCGCCCTATTAAACTGCGTCGCAGAGTATCCACTTCCGCCAACAAGTGCCTGTATCGCTCCGTCTCTACCCATACATATAAATGATGCTTGTTTAAATTTATAATTCTTTCCCTCTGTGGTTATATAGAAATTTACAGCTTCTTCAGCGGCCTTTTGCTTCGCTTCATCAAATGGCGTCACTATCACAATGTCATCTGAAATTTCCCCTAAGATAGTTTTAGCTTGCTCGTATACATAATCACAATAATACATATAATTAGTCTTATTTCGGTTTACGCTCTCGAAGAGAACCGTGGATTCTTCTTTCTCTATTTGTTTCGCACTTCTTATATAGCCTTGCTCTTCCATAGCTTTCAGCACAACCATGGCTCTATCGTGCGCATAATTGGGATGATTTGAAGGACTATATTTTGTCGGTGCCTTCAAAAGTCCGGCAAGTATGGCTGCCTCGAAAACAGTCAGCTTCTTTGCAGATTTACCAAAATATTTCTTAGAAGCTGCATCTATCCCATAAGTCCCTGCTCCAAAATACACTCGATTTAAATACATCATCAAAATATCAGATTTAGTGAATTTATATTCAAGCCACCAAGCTAAAAGCAATTCTTTAATCTTCCTCGCAATTGTCCTGTCATAATGAGTGACAACTCCTTCCTGCACTAAGATATTTTTCGCTAGTTGCTGTGTTATTGTTGAGCCGCCTTGCACGAATCTATGGTTTTTATGATTTTGGTATAATGCCCGTATTAATCCTAGTATGTCTATGCCATAATGACTGTAAAACCTTCGATCTTCTATCGCTATAAACGCTATGGGGACGTGTTTTGGCAATTCATTGATTTTTACCACTTCTTCATACAAATCCCCGTATGAGCCTATTACTCTGCCATCATACGTTTGTATCGTAACGCCAGGAGTTCGTACGTTTGTGCGTATGTGCTGTAAATCCGGCAAACTATGAGAGAAATATATCAATACTACTGCTATGCTGACAAATACAAAAAACATCAAACCTAAGCAATACCTCAACAGTATTCTTAAAAATTCTTTTTCAACGTTTGTCTTTCTTTGTTTTCGCATTTCGTGTCATTGCGTTGGTGCTCCTGTTATTCTAACACACAGCGAGCATATCTGCTCGCTGTTCTCTCTTTGGTTGGTATATTTGTTCCTGGTCCGTTTTAGAACATATATCCAAAACCAACAGTTACCTTCTGACTTCTGTACTTTACAGTAGGTGTAACTTCGTTCTTCTTATCGTTTAGCTTCCGCGATATCGTTTTCTTTATCTTGCTTCCAAACTGATACAGGTATTGTACTTTCGCATACATATGCTCTGACAGGTTGACTAGAATACCACCGCCAACTACAGGTGCCACGCTAGTTTTTGTTTTCTGGAATTTTGTCACTTTCTTCGTCGCACCATCTGT
>JAFSTL010000005.1 GCA_017450545.1 Alphaproteobacteria bacterium | reverse complement strand
GGACTTTTTAGGGACTTGACGAAGCTGTGAGTTCGCCGTATAATAGAATGGCGGGAGAGGTGACCGAGAGGCTGAAGGTAGCGGTTTGCTAAACCGTCATACGGAAATAAATCCGTATCGGGGGTTCGAATCCCCCTCTCTCCGCCAAATATATAAAACACAGCCAGTTGTGGCATTGAACACAATGCGCAAGGCAGCAAAATGAAAAAATTTTATCAACTTTGGCAAGAATTTTACACAAATTCATAAAAAAATTGCATAAAATATCGTATGGAAGTCGGGTGCGTGCATTTTGGTAACACGACAGTGAAAGATATGCACGGATTTGGTGTTAAAACGAAAATAAAAAGAAAGGACTAAAAATGAAAAAACATTTATTGAAGTATGCTTGTGTGCTCCCTCTTTGCGTGAGCCTTTCTGATGCAAGCATAAACGAGGTAGACGAGAATATAATAAATGAGAATGCGAAATATAAATTTCCATATATAACAGAACGTGGGAGGACATACGAGACCAATTCACTGACAAAAATTTCAGATGTTATCGGCGAAATAAATGAACGAACCTGGCTTGCGATCGACATTGACTCAACCACAGCAATGCAAACAACCGCAGCATTGGCTCCAGAAAATGTAGACGAATATGATGCAGTTGAGTGCGAGTATTTAAAAGAAAATCCTGACGCTAGATTAAAATATAATGAGTTAGAAGCACATTTATATGAGACGTTCCACGAGATATTGGTTGACAAAGAATTGCCTGAGTTTTTAAAAGCGTTTCGCGTTCGTGGAGGAAAAGTGATAGCGCTAACTGCCCTGGAAAATTGTATGCTTGGGGGAAAAATGCTGATCGATATCCGGTATCAAAAAATGAAAGATCTTGGAGTTGATTTTGCTGAGTCATTCCCAAATATAAAACCTTTTCCAATTGTTGTAGATGAATCAATACGGGGCATTAAGACAACAATTTCTCCATATTATAGTAATGGTATCATTACGACGAGACCTTATTCGAAAGATCAATCATTTTTTGCATTTTTAAAAAAAACAAGATTGAAAGCAGATAAAGTTGTTTTTATGGATGACCTAGCTGATAACGTGTGTGTTATGCAGTCTGGAAGCTTGAGGAATGAAGTAAAATATATAGGAATACACTACCTAGCCACCACCCAAATAAAACTCAAATATCCTTATTCCAAAAAACGCTTAGAATTTCAATTTGATTTTCTTTACAAATACAAAAGATTTCCATCAGATGCGGAAGCAGAAAGGTTGATGGCAAAAGAGGAAGCCTCAACAAAGGACGAAAAACAAACAGATAACAAATTGACTGAGAATAGTGAAAATACTACACCAACAGAGACAGAAAAAAGTCAACCACATGAAGAAGATAAGAAAGAAGAAAATACAATAAATGAGGAGGAAAAGAAATGAGAAACAGAATATCTGCAATAACTTTTGCATTGCCATTTTTAAGTGGAATCACACATTCAAGTGATAATCCAAATATCCAACGAATTGAAGAGCCAGGATATATACGGCAAGTGAGCAAAATATATGAGTCTAATTCGCTTAAATTGGGGATACAAGAGATTGGACCAGTTAGAAATGATGACCTGTTTTTAATTTCTCTTGATGGTAACTTGATATCAAGTCCAACACACATTGCCTTGGCTAAAGACAATAGTAAATTGTGGGGAAAAACGCAGGACGAATTCCATAATGAATATACTCAATATGTGAAAGATATCCCACACGCTCAGGAACAACTCATACAAACGATGGAGGAACAAGTGTTGGATCACGAATGGTATGACTTCACAAAGACGATAAACCAAGGGGCGGGGAAAGTGTTAGCTATAACGAGGATGGCAAATGTAAAACTTAAAGAGCTTGGAATTGACTTGGTCGATAAATTTTTGAGACCACCATTTGAACTAAACGAAGAAAACAAATTGTCGCCATATTACAAAGATGGACTCATAATGGCATCACCTTTAAGCAAGCCTGCTGCTTTAGGCAATTTTTTTGAACTAACTGACTATTCGCCAAAGCGGATTATATACTTGACGGCAGAAATGGAAGATATACAAGGAATGCAAAGCATGTGTCATGAACGAGAAATAGAATGTGTCATCATTTGGAATAAACCGACAGAGACGAGCAAACCGCAATTCTAAAAAAGGAAGGTGAAAAATGCGTAAGATATTAATAACTACATCAGCTTTAATAGCTGGCGTAATGGCGACGGAAAATAATAATCTGACAGAACGATATAAAGCGAGCACTTTAGATGAAGCCAAAAATATAGTCACAGATATCGAAAAACGTCCTGGAAATGCCCAGAAAAAAAAGCTTTATATATTCGATCTTGACGAAGTTTTGGTTCATAGAATCGGGAATGAATGTGGATCTCCAAATTTTCCCAAATGGCGTGATTTATTCATAAAACGTTTTTGGAAAGACAAAGAAATGAGGCCAAGCTTCGGACTGTATGAAAGCATAATAACAAGGGATCATATAAAAATATTGGTGGATAAGAAAATGCCAGAGTATGTAAGAGAGTGTCAAGATAAAGGGTACAAATGTATTATTTTGACGTCGACGTACAATAAAGTCTTCAAAGGTGGAGTTGTTAACACAACACACGATATATATAAACAAGAATTGGAGAACTTTGGATTTGATTTTGCCAGAAGTTGGGGGGAATTGCAGCCGAAATTTTTTGGGCTAAAAGCTTACCATTCGAGATGTTATGCTGACGGGATAATATATGCTCACGATGGGAAAGCTAGCAATAAAAGTGAAGCATTAAATTCGTTTTTTTCATATGCAAAAATCGATCCAGACATAGTTATTTATATGGATGATAACCCACGGAATTTGGATGACATTGAAACATTAATGAAAACAAAAAATCAGCACTTCATCGGAATACAATACAACGGCTACAAGAAACTTCCACAGGTCGAATGTTACAATGAACTTGCGGAAGGAAAACGGTTTGATTGGCTTGTAAAGACAAAGAAATGGCTAACTCCACACGTGCAACATTGCTACAAGGTAAATGGGCTATGGACTATAAAAGAAGCGACGACTGAATCAACGGACACAGAGGAACAAAATTCTGAGATTGATGTAACATTTAAATTATGTAAACCACACGGCACGACAATATCAAACAATGAAACATCATTTGCGACATTAACACAAAGTCCATGCGAAGAAACTCCATGAGAGACACGAATACCTATGAAACCGATTTTGGCGTTATCGACCCAAACGCCAACTCCTCTGTCGGAGGTTTGTCCGACAATACCGAAATCTTTTAAAACGTCGATAATCCACAATTCCAATTTTGTGACAAAATCGTGGATGTTAAGATTTCGGTTAATCAGATTTATTACGGGATAAATAACCAACTGCCCAGGCGAATGTATAGTAATTCGCCCCCCGCGGTTTGGATAGTAAATAGGATGTTGTGGGGGCTGCAAAAAATCTTCTTTTAAAAAACTTTTTCCTGCAGAATAAAGAGTTTCGTGTTCGGTAAAGAATATAAATTCTTCATTGCTCTTAAGAGCAACTTCTACAGCAATATCCATATCTATTAACGAAAGGGGATATTTTGTCAGTCCGGAATAAATAAAATGAATCGCCATAGCACCCTCCTCTAAAAGATAACTTTAGGAAAAATCCCTAAAATAAATGAAGCTAGCATGAGCAAAACTAATGCAATTTTTTTATAGGGATCCAATGCAAAAGAAGAACAATCACACTTTTTCCAGAATGGAAATAATTGGTTATAAACATATATAGAAAAAGTGACAGCAATGAGCGAAAAAGCTATGAAAACAAAAGTGCCTAAAATAGACAAATTTGAAAGCGCCTGAAATGTCAAAATTTCCGTCACAAATCCCCCCGAGAATGGAGCAGAAATGATGAAATAGAACGCAAAAAATGCACAAATTTGTATGACTTTTGGCGCTGTCGTCATAATTTTAATCGCTCTTATAGACCTGGAATTATAGACTTTTTCAACGATATGTGATATAAAAAATAAAATCGCTAAAAGAATGCTGTGACACATCATGGCAAACGTAAACCCCGAGCTTTTCATTTCTGCTAACAAAATGAAAAAAGCCGAATTCATGTGAATTATTGAAAAGTACGCAAACAGCGATTTTAAATCATCTTGCAATGTAAGTTGAAAGGTTGCGAATGCGATACTTAGAAGAATCACAAAAAGGACTATATGTATGTATTCTTGGAATACGCCCATGAACAAAGGTTGCATAAATCGGACAATCAAAAGCACACTAAATTTTAAAACGATTGATGCTAATAAAACTGAACATACTGTTTTGGATTTCACATGCGCAATCGGCAGCCAATTGTAGAAGGGAAATATGGGCATTTTTATGCCAATCCCTGCCGCTAACAACCAAAATACGCCCTTGTTGTTTATTCCAATTTCCTGTATTTCTTTTATGTTGGTTGTATGCGCTTCAAGATAAATGGTAATAAATGCAATCAATATCAAAATTGCACTAAGTATCGAATATACAAAAAAATGTAAAGCTGCATCGGTCGATTTGTCTTTTTGTTGTGACATCATAATGTATAATGGAATGCTAGTTGCCTCAATTAATAAAAACATTAAAATCATATCCCATGCATAAAATGCACCAATTGCTAGAGACTCAAAAAGTAGCAATGACATATAAAAAATCTTATTTGTTTTGTGTTTCATTATCCAAAGAATGCAGCAACAACAAATCGCACAAATTATCGGAACAAATAATGCAGAAAATTCATCAATCCCAACTCTATACGCTATAGGACTTTTGTTGAAAAATGGCAGTTCTTCAGTGTATATTTTTTTAGAAAAATCAAAAGCTCCGGCAACTATCAACGAAAAGAAAAATGCAAATGAAGTTGTCCATAATGAAACTGATTTTATGCCCAAAATATTGCGTTCTTTTGTTAAAGCAATGAACAATATACCAATTAAAGGAATGATAGTTATCGTCGTAGCAATTGGTAATCCAAACATCATCCAAAAATCCCGTTAAAAATACCAATTATTAAACTCATAGCAATGCCCAGTAACAACCAGGAAATATGATATTGAAAACAATTTTTATGGGCATTCCTTAAAAACATAGCTGTGTGATAAATTGACCTAAAAGTTTCCTTATTTAATATATGTGCTATTTTACAGTTCAGTTTATTGAATTTTTGTGCGCAATTTGTAATTACTTCTCGTATCAGTTCTGTGGATTTTTTATAAACATTATGTTTGCGCAATGCAAATAAAATTGCTTTTACAGGTTTGGTTTGGTCTCCCCAATCTAGCAATTTGAATAAAATTATAGAAATGGCTATTTGCGCTATCGCGACAATAGAATTTATTAAATAGTCCATAGAATTATGGAAATTGAGCGATGTGCCATTTGACATACGGAAATATTTCCATTCAAAATGGTTCCATGCCCAAAATGAAATAAAACCAGATAGAGCAGTCAATCCCCAAAATGAATTTAAGTCGTATTCATTTGATTTTGATGTTCTAGAAAAAGTCAACTCGTCGGCGTTCGTTTCTCCATAAAGCGATTTAAAAATCATTCGGCAAATCGCTGTCGTTGCAAGCAAATTCGCCGCAGGAATACACACTGTGTAAAAACCAAAATCGGCTTTGTTTATTGCGTCGGTTAATGCCATTTTTGGGAAAAAACCTGTCAAAAATGGAAAACCAGAAGCGAACAAAAATGAAATCCATATGACGTCGGTTAATTTAGGAGCTATCTGAGAAATTCCACCCATGCGATTTATATGCTTTTCTCCAGACATTGCAGATATTAAAAAAGCAAAAGACATAAACAACATAGATTTAAAAAAAGCGTGGCAAACGAAATATAGAATAGCTTGAGAATATGCACTTAATCCACATAACACAAACATTATGCCTGCCGACGATATTGTTAAACATGCGATAATTTTTTTTATGTCATTGTGAGACAAGGCACAACATGACATCCATAGCGATGTTAACGTCCCTATTCCTAACATTATTTGCTTCAATATTGGAAACTGGTCAAACAGAAAATTGAACTTCACAATAAAGATTATGCCTACAGCAATAATTGTCCCTACGTGTATCAATATCGATGCAAAAATATTCGCTTTTGTCGCTTCTATTAACCAGTAGGAAAATGGCATTTGTGCCCCTTTGCAAAGACATGCAATTACCAATAAACACGCGGGTAAAAATGACGGTGTGTTTCTAGCTATTTCTGTTATTTCAAAACTTTTTGTTTCCCTCACTATTATCGTGATTGCCAATAAGAACAAAACACTTGCAAATTTGTTAAAACAAAAAACTGTTGTTGCCGATAATTCGGTGTTTTTTTCAATGCTCACCAAAAACGCAGATATCAGCCCCAGCGCCTCCACCGCTATGTAGAATAGCAATACATTATTTGACAAAATTGCTATGCACATAAAAAATGCAAAGACGTTTAAAACACCAAATTTTCTCTGCATTGAATGTTCTGCAAAAATTACATTTGAGGCATAATACAAACAGACCAAAATTGAGGTTATGACGAAACAAAGCAAGATTGGTATTGTTTCAAAATATAACGAAAACGAAAATTCCAAATTCAAAAAATTAAACCAGTTTACCTGCACGCGAATTGGCTCTTGGATCATCAGCAAAACAAATGATATTGCCGATGACACTGCCCCAAGCTTTCCCATGCTAAATCGATTTATCGTTGTTTCGCATATTCCTGTGAAAAATAACAATCCCAGTGGCAACAATTCAATCATTTTCGGTCAATAATTCCATGTCTTCTTTGCGTTTTTGTGAAGCATATATTGCATATAAAACGCTGGCGGTTACTCCACTTATAAGTGTGATTAAAACAGCAACAAAATGTCCTTCTGTTCCTTTTGAATTTCCGGAGAATATACAAAAATTTGCAACTGATGCCAAAATCATTAATTCTATTGCAATTAGAGTCTTTATGATGCTGGTTTGACGAAAAACACCTAATAAGCTGACGAGAAATACGACTGTTGATGTCACAATAACGGTGCCATACGTCACTTTAGCTCTCCATGGACATTATGGCGTTCCGTGTCGTTACATACATGTCTTCAGACGTCTTCTGCATTTCGAACATTATATCGAGAAGGTTTGCGCGCTTGACAATCACATTCGCTCCGTATATGCAATAATACAACCTACGTCGCTTGTTCTTCTTCCAGTGAGCTAAAGAAATTTGTGCTAACGGATCTATCGGCAGTTGCATAATGCTCCCTACGCCAGACCTAAAGCTTCCTGGCCCTATAAGCGGTAAAACCAGGTATGGTCCAGACTTTACGCCCCACTTTTTAAGTGTTTCTCCAAGATTTGTCGTTTTCTTGTCAAGTCCCATTTTGCTTGCAACATCGACAGTGCTCAGGAAACCAAGAATAGTGTTTATGATGAATCTAAAAGTAGTTTTAGTCGCGTATTCTGCATCACCTTGCATTATATAGTTTATTAAATCTATCGGAGAGAAAAAATTACTAGCAAAGTTTGATATTCCTATTTGTAAAAATTTTGGCAAAACATGCTTATACGTCATAGACAGCGGAATTAAAAACACTTTGTCAATAGCATCATTAACATTGAACATTAGTCTGTTGAATGGTTCCAACGGATCATATACATCGTCAAGTTCGTCCTCGGACAAGGGGGAATCATCAAATGACCAGTTATCCTCGCTCTCTTCCTCGGTTTTGTGTGAGTCTTCGGAAGTGCTCGCAGTGACATCGCTTGTGCACATGCACATGAAAACGACCCAAAAAGATATTCGTACTAGCATGTTTTTCATTTTGAATCGGCACTCTTGGTAGAAATTGTACTATGATTTTCCTAAAATCCGCGAAAATTTTACCTTATATGACGTCACGCTAAAGCTAATTTGTGCTTAAGCTACGTCAGCTAACCCGATTATCTGTGGAGGGATTTTCCCAGATACAACATCTTGAGTCACAAGCACTTCACGTGCCTCTCTGTTATCCGGCAATTCAAACATCGTGTTAAGCAGTATCTTTTCCATGATTGACCTCAGACCACGCGCTCCTGTCTTTTTTTCTATCGCTTGTTTCACAATTGCGTTCAAAGCATCTGGCTCAAACGTAAGCTTCACACCGTTCATATCGAACAAACTGGCATACTGCTTTACGAGCGCATTCTTAGGCTCAGTCAACACTCTCACTAAGTCACTCTCAGTCAAATCTTCCAGCGTCGCAACAACTGGTAATCTGCCTATAAATTCTGGTATTAACCCAAATTTCAGCAAATCTTCAGGCTCAACTTCACGAAACAGTTCGCCGGCATTTCTGTCTTCAACTTTGTCCACATCTGCGCCAAACCCAATTCCGGATTTTTTGCCACGTGCTGCGATAATTTTGTCCAATCCACAAAAAGCTCCGCCACATATAAAGAGAATGTTCGTCGTATCAACCTGCAACAATTCCTGCTGAGGGTGTTTTCTCCCGCCTTGCGGAGGAACAAAGGCCTCAGTCCCTTCTATGATTTTCAGTAGCGCTTGCTGAACGCCCTCTCCAGAAACGTCTCGAGTTATCGAAGGATTTTCACTCTTCTTTGTGATTTTATCTATCTCATCTATGTATACAATCCCGCGCTGCGCTTTATCAACGTCGAAATCGGCCGCTTGCAACAGTTTCAGTATTATATTTTCAACATCTTCTCCAACATATCCGGCTTCAGTTAAGGAAGTCGCGTCCGCTATCGTAAACGGAACATCTATTATCTTAGCTAAAGTTCTCGCAAGCAACGTCTTCCCCGAACCAGTCGGTCCTATTAACAATGCGTTCGATTTCGATATTTGTACATCAGCATAGTTTTCAGATTTATGATTTATCCTTTTATAATGATTATATACGGCTACAGATAACACCCGCTTCGCTCGCTCTTGACCTATGACATATTCGTTTAGCTTATCGTATATTTGTGACGGAGTTAATGTCCCTGCAGTGCCTGTCTTCAGTTCTTCATCTTTCTCTTTTGCTATAACATCAGAACAAAGATTTATACACTCGTCGCATATGAACGCAGTTGCACCGGCTATCAACTTCTTTACTTCATCTTGCGATTTTCCACAAAATGAACAATACATCGTTTCCTCGTTTATTTTATCCTTCACTCCAGTTTCTCCTTAATTCATACGCCTCGAGCTTTATCATCATGGTATCCCAAATATGTAAACAACTAGTTAATAAGTGCTCAACCTACTGCCTATTTTTGACAATCTGATCCACTAGACCAAATTCCAATGCCTCTTCTGCAGACATAAATCTGTCACGTTCCATGGCATTTTCTATCGCCTTTATGTCTTGCCCTGTATTTTCAGAATATATTTGATTTAACCTGTGCCTTATATTTAGTATCTCACGTGCATGTATTTCTATATCCGTTGCCTGACCTTGTGCCCCGCCAGATGGTTGGTGGATCATCACACGTGCATTTGGAAGAATATACCTTTTCCCTTTTTCACCAGAGCACAGCAACAGCGAACCAGCCGAGCAGGCCTGACCGATACACAACGTCGCTACATCGCATTTGATATACCTCATCGTGTCTAATATAGACAAAGCAGCAGTCACAACTCCACCAGGTGAATTGATATACAAACTTATCTCTTTTTTAGGGTCTTCAGATTCAAGAAATAACAACTGCGCACATATGAGAGCGGCCATCTCATCATATATTTGTCCTGTTAAAAACACTATTCTTTCCTTTAACAGGCGAGAATATATGTCATACGACCGTTCTCCACGACTTGTTTGTTCGACAACTATAGGAACAAAGTTTGAAGTTTCTGCCATCATATCTCCATCTCCAACATGTTATCTAGCATCGTTTTGAGTTCTTCTTTTGTTTTAGAGACTTCTTTACACTTTGCCTTGCTCATCAAAAACTCTATCACTCTACGCTCGAGCATTTCTGCTTTTTTATAAGCAATGCTATCTTTTCGTTTGTAATATTCAACAATCCTACTTGCATCACTGGGAGATTTTTGAATCTCAGCATATATCGCACGCCTCAAATCTTCATCCGTAACAGTTATTTTTTCAATTACAGCAATCTTATTCAGGATATATCCAACCATACAACGCTGATTTACAACATCTTTTAGATTTTCTCTCAACTCCTCTTCACTCTCTATCTTCGTTTCAGGATTCTGTTCTTTTAGGCTCTGCTGTTCCTTTTTCATTTGAGAAATTGTGAATCTCATCTCTTGCTCAACAATAGCTTTCGGTAACTCAAATTTATATTCATCCACTAACTTTTCCAAGATTTGAGCCTTATGATATAAATACGCACCTTCATTTATGTCTTCCTCAAGCTTTTGTTTTATTACATCTCGCATTTCTTGCAAATCTTTAAATCCACGTTTCGTCGCATATTCTTCCAATGGCAATCCTTGCACGACCTTTCTTATCTGCGTTATTTGTATTTTATATTTCGTGCCAGCACTCTTTGGTTCATCATATTCAAACGTATCGCCATCCTTTTTTCCAATAAAAAGTTGGTATAAATCCATATCTTCAGTTATTGTTGACGGTAAAACAACCGTATTGGAAAAACTATCCTTCTTACTAACCATTCCATTTTGATAGCAAGTTGCATAAAATGACACCTCATCACCAGGCTGTATCTCATAGCCATCTTCGGCATCTTCCCGTACTGGTGCATTCGTTATCAACAGTTTTTCTGCCTTTGCTATGTCATCGTCTGTGATTTCCGGAACGACTTTCTCTACTTCAAAATCATATGGCTTTATTTCAAAAGACGGCGCTGCATCAAAATACACCGTTATAGCAACATTTTTCCCTTTTGCAAAATTTTCTTTAAACCTATACGTCGGCTTTGTCGCCAAATCTTTTACGCCAGATTCCTTAACAATTTCTCCGCATGCCTTAGAAATTAAATCTTCTAAAACATCAGAAATGACATACCTTTCGACATTTTGTCTCACAATATTTAAAGGAGCGTGACCCGTCCGGAAGCCCTGCATCTTATATGTCTTTGCTCTCTGTTTCACTCGTTCTTCTATGCTATTTTCAATCTCTTCCGGGGAAAGAACAACCCCACATTCGTAATGTAACCCTTCTCTATTCAGTTTCTCAAATTCCATACAAAAACCCTTCTCGTGCGTGCAATATAAACAAATCCGCCATGCTTTCAGCATAGCAAATCTCTGCGCCCTGTGTCAACGAATACCCCAGAACGCAGAGTAGCTTGCTCTTACAGCTTTATGTATACTGTTTCTTTTATCACATTCTAGCAGTATGCTTTTTCTGTGCTACTGATCATTTATTTCTGCAGACTGTGTTATTACCGCTTTTCTTATATTCAGGAACATCAGCAACGGAGACGCTATGAATATCGAAGAAAATGTTCCAACCATTATGCCAACCATTATGGGCAAAGCAAGAGATGCGATTATTTTGCCACCAAACAGGTATAGAGCCATGACTGCAAGAATTGTCGTTGCTGCTGTTAATGTCGTTCTAGATAACGTCTCGTTTAGGCTTTGGTTAATCAAATCCTTGACTAGCATATCTTTATGGCGCTTCATATTTTCACGTATTCGGTCGAATATAACAACGGTGTCATTTATAGAGTAACTAGCGGTCAGCAATACAGCAGTTATTGATGTTTCGCTGAATTCCATTGGAAATATCGCAAATAGCCCAAAGATTATTGCACAGTCATGCGCCAGCGCTGCAATAGCACAAACACCAAACTGCCACTCAAATCTTACAGCTATATATATCAACATGGCTATCAGCGCAAAAGTGACTGCTTTTATCGCGTTAGATACCAACTCGCTTCCGACTTTTGGTCCTACCGTCTCTATTTTTTTATACGTAACTCCTTCTCCCAAAGTTTCCTTGATTTTCTGTATTGCTACGGCTTGCTCTTTGCCTTCCTCGGATTTTTCCAGTTTAATCATCAGATCGTTTTCTTGCCCAAACTGTTGTATGGCAACTTCGCCAAGTTCGAGACTGCCAAGTTTTGTCCTGAGAGATGGTATATCTGTAACTTCAGGCATCGTCACTTCGAATATATAGCCACCTTTAAAATCTATTCCATAATTCAGCCCTTTGAAAAACATAAAGGCTAAACTGGTCAGCACAACAGCTACGCCTAGTATGAAAAAATATTTACTTTTTCCAACAATATCAAATTTCGTTCCATAAGGCATTAAGTGTAAGCGAAACATTTTCTTTCCTTTCTATACGATAATCTCCGAATGCTGCTTTTTCCTTATCCAAAAAGCTATTATCGACTTTGTTAATGAAAACGTTGTAAACAACGATATCAATATCCCTAAAGCCAATGTTACTGCGAATCCTCTGATAGGTCCCGAACCAAATTCATAAAGCACAATTGCGCCAATAAGAGTTGTCAAATTGGAATCTATGATTGTCATCATTGCCAACTTGTATCCTTGCGATATCGCCATTGTCGCTCTTATGCCAGAACGCACCTCTTCTCGTATGCGTTCGTAAATTAACACATTTGCATCAACAGCCGTCCCTATTGTCAAGGCTATGCCTGCAATTCCAGGAAGTGTTAACGTCGCTCCAAGTAATGTTAAGCAAGCAAAGAGCAACACTATGTTCATAAATATGGCTATGACCGAGAACAACCCGAATATGCCATATGAAGCCATCATAAACGTTGCGACAAAGAAAAAAGCACACAACGTCGCATTCTTTCCTGCATTTATAGAATCAGTTCCGAGACTCGGTCCCACGTTCCTCTCCTCAACAACGTTTAATGGCGCTGGCAAAGAACCTGCTCGGAGCAACAATGCTAATTCTGTTGCCTCTTCCATGGTAAAGTTCCCGGTGATTTGGGCATTTCCATCATTAAGCACAGCTTGAAATACCGGCGCACTCAAAACTTTTCCATCTAAAACCATAGCAAACTGCTTATGCAAATATTTCGCCGAAAGTTCCGCAATTTTCCTTGTTCCATCTATTGAGTCAAATTTTATCGAAACAGCCGGCAACCCTGTGCGCGAATCCATTGAAACTTGCGCATCTACAAGCGATTTCCCCGTTAAAGAAATCTGCTTTTTTATAGGAACATAGTAAACAACTCCATTGCCCTTCTCCTCAGGCAAATACACGACCCCCGGCTTGTGTGGCAGCGTTACTTTCTGGTTCGCTTTTGCAGGTATGGTCTCCAAAGTTTCGTCAACGCCATGAAACGTCAATATCGCAGTTTTTCCTAGCAAGCGCTTCACTTCACCTGGGTCTTCAACTCCAGGCAATTGCAACACTATGCGGTCACTGCCCTGTCGCAATATTGTTGGCTCTTTTGTGCCTGTTTCATCTATCCTATGACGGATTACTTCAATCGATTCACCAACGATTCGCTTTGAAAATTCATCTATATACTTTTTAGTGAGCTTCGCAACCACATTTTCACCTTGTGTCTCTATGTCGAGTTCATTTTCTATCTTTGTCAAAATCTTCTTCACATTTGAAACACTTTGCTCATCCTGCAACGCTATCGTGATTAAAGATTCGCCATCTCGAGATTGAACACTTATTTTCTTGTAACGTATGTTTTGCTTCCGGAGCTGTTTTCTAGCCTCATCAACTATGCTTTCCTGGCGTTCTCTTATCACTGATGCAAGGTCAACTTCTAATTGCAAATGAGAACCACCGCGTAATTCTAGCCCCAAGTTCACTGTGTGTCGCAAAAAACCCGGCAACTTGTCGTAAGTTGCCTGATCCACCATCGATGGGAAAGCAAACAACATCCCCAAAAAACAAATTATTAAAGTTGTCGCAAACCTAGCTTTTGACACTACCAACATAACATTTCTCCTTTAGCAATCTCTACTTCGTGTTAATTCTTTTTCTTAGACGTAACCTTTCTTATAGTCTTCTTTTTTTCAGTCTTCGAACTCGTCACCTTAGCTGGTTCAGACACCGACTTTTCTGCATTTTCATCCGCGTTAATTTTTGCCTTGTCTTCTGCAATCGCATCTTTCTCAACCGATTTAGCAACGTTATTTTGGATAGTGTTTTCAACGACGTCAGAAATAGCTGTTTTAACAAAGCGACAATGCACGCCGTCTGCTATTTCCAAAACAACCTCATGTTCACTTATAACTTTCGAAACTGTTGCAATAATGCCACTGTTTGTAACAACCTTGTCTCCCTTTTTTATCGATGAAATCAGTTCCTGGTGTTGCTTCTGCCTTTTTTGTTGCGGTCTTATCAATAAAAAATATAAAATCGCCACACAAGCAATTATCGGCAAAAATCCCATAAATCCAGCAGATTGAGAACTTCCCGCATCTGCAAACGCATCTGAAATAAAAAACATTTTCATCTCCGACTAACTTTAAACTCCACTACAGCTTACTACTTAAAGCAAATTCGTTGCAAGTGGTTTGCTCCTCCCCCTTCTGGTAAGCTTGAAGGGGGATTGCAAGCAACTTTACCTAAACAGCAATTGGTTCAGTTCGTCGTTAGTCATCGCTCTTATTCGGATCGGCGGAATGTTCCTTATGTTCACCGCATAGTCCGCATTTCTCTCAGGCAATTGTGCCAAACGGAACAGTTGCAACTTATTTTGAGTTAATTGCGACATTTGGCGTAAAGTAAGCTGCCTTAACTGCTCATCCGTCAATCGTCGCAATTCCTCATCCGGCAGCGCAGAAAACTTTTCTGGCGACAAACACTTCGGAAACAACACTCTTTTTTTATCGTTATTCAACAAAGCGAGGTAGTCATCCTGCAAGAAATCGTAATCTTTAACTGTTAAATCTGCTAATTGCTCCGGTCGCAAGTTATTAAACTGGTCTCTTGAAAGCAATGGGGTTCTATTTTCACCATCTGCGTTGTTTGCTTCGTTCTCTATAGCAAATCGAGCAGGATTGATTAAATAGGCAATGCTATTTGGGCTCAAGGCGTTTATTTGTTCGACTGTTAATTCCTGTATACATTCATTTGAGATATTGTGCAAATCATCATATCTCAATTCAGACAATTGCTGAGGTCTCAGGCTTTTTATTTGATTTTCAGTCAAGATGTGCGTCTGTCTTGGCAAAGTAAATGTATATGTTGTAATATTTGTGTTAATTATTGTTTTTGGATTGAGAAGTGCAGGTATTTCGTGACCATGTATTTCGGTTACATCTATTTTGGTCATGGTTTCTGGAGAAATATTCTCAAAATCATAAGCACAAAGTTCACCAAACTTATCCCTATTTAAATTCACGATCTGATAGTCAGTTATTCGTGAAGTGTGTCTAGCATGGTTCTGTTGCCACTCTCTAACAGAAACTTGTCCGTTGCACCGAGGCTCATTCTCAGCTCTCAATGGATTAATCAAGTGTTTTATCCAATTTGCAGATAACCTCACAAGATTTGCATCACTTATTGAAGTGACCTGATCTCGAGTTAAAGCAGAAATTTGCTTATCACTCATATGCTGCCAACCTTCGTCCGCAGCATTCACATTTTGCAATGCCGGAACAAACAACAACGCAACATAATAGCGTCTCTTTATCATTTTTGTAATCCTTTCCAAACTTACATACTCCATTCTCTCATGCCTCACCCGCAACGTCAAGCGGAAAAAAGTCCCATGTCCAAGTTCACGCTATATGAGACAGAAATTGGCGTAGTTTTAAGCGAAGCGGCTTAAGTGGAGCTAGTAGAAAAAAGTCTCCAGAATTAAATTGTTAGGCGCTATCGTCAAAGGGGATTGCAGCAAAGCATAATGGATACGATGGTGAGGTACGCTTGAAGAGACGAGATACTTTTGGTATATCTCGTCGAAATGCTTCTAAATTTCTTAATCTTTAAGAGAAAATTCTCAACAATATGTCTCTTTGGCTCTTGACTAGTATCTCTGAAAGAGATATGGTGAGAGAGTATGAAATACAGGCGTTCGAGCGATTACAAAATAAAAAAATTATGAGGTGTTTTTGTGACGCTTTAAAAGCAAGCACGACGGCTAAAATTTTATCAATAAATCGAAACACAATTAATGTGTATTTTAACGAGTTTCGCGTAAAAATTTTAGAAAATTCTATCAAAGAACATAGCAAAGAATTTGGTGTTTTCGAACACAATGT
>JAFSTL010000040.1 GCA_017450545.1 Alphaproteobacteria bacterium | reverse complement strand
TGAAGTTTGTCACAATGCAAATCTTGCGATAATAATTTTGCGAATTCTGTTAAGTCAGGCTCATACAGTATCACCATTTAGTAATCCACTTTGGTTAAATATAGTCCATAAGGAGGCGCAGTCACTCCGGCAGATGTTCGGGCTTGTTTATCCAATAATTCTTTGATATATTCAGGCGGATACTTGCCCTCGCCGATTTGCTTAAGCGTTCCGATGGTTATTCTGACCTGATTATGCAAAAATGATTTTGCGGATATTTCCATGTTAACAAAATCATCATCTCGATACACTGCGATTTCGGATATCGTTCTAACCGGATTTTGCGCATTACAGTGCACCGACCTAAAGGCATTCAGGTTGTGTGTGCCGAGCAGATATTTCGACGCTTCGTTCATAACTGCAGCATCAAGTGGTTTTGCAACATGCCAAGCGCGTTTTGCATAAATAACGCTTCGTACTGGTCGATTATATATCATGTATTTATAATATCTCATTATTGCAGAAAATCGTGCATGAAAATAGTCATCAACGATTTCAGATTTCACAATTACTATGCCTGTATCAATTAAATAAAAATTTATCGCAATAGCCAGTTTATTGATATTTTGTCTCCACGTATCGGCTAATATTTCATCAAAAATGTCAAAATGTGCGACCTGTCCTAGCGCATGAACACCGGTATCTGTTCGTCCAGCTCCGTATAATTCAACATTCTCAGCTCCCCCAAAAACTTGGTCTATTGCCCTTTCGACTGTCTCCTGAACAGAAACAAAGCCATTTTGCTTTTGCCAACCGTAAAAATTCGTCCCATCGTATTCTATTGTTAATTTTATTCTCATCCTTTATTATAATTTCTTATAATCCGATTCTTTTGTATTGTCCAATCGCGCTTCTTTATAGTTTCGCGTTTATCGATAACGTTTTTTCCTCGTGCCAAAGCAATGCTCAGCTTTAAAAGCCCCTTATGATTAAAATACATCGTAAGTGGAACTATCGTCATACCCTTTTTCTGTATAGCATTCAGAAACCTTGTTCGTTGCACCTTGTGTAACAGTAATACTCTTGGTCTTCTGGGCTCATGATTGTTATAACTAGCTTGTTTATATAATTCTATACTCGCATTAAACAGAAAAAGTTCATTTGAATCTGCCATTGCTCCGACGAACGCTTCGTTTATACTAACTTTTCCACAACGTACGGATTTTATTTCAGAGCCGGTCAAAACAATTCCTACTTCAAGCGTATCTAAAATTTCGTAATCAAATCTTGCTCGCTTATTTCTGGCGACTATTTTGAAATTATTATTTTCTTCTGCCGACATCTGCTTTAATCACTCAGCCCATCCACATTTCATTATACCAGCACCTCAGCCCCCAACACAACCCGTCTTATCTTGCGAAGGATTTACTCATATTCTCTAAAAAATCGTCCGTTTGATATATCGGCAAGCGCGGTTTTGATGTAGTTCACTATATTTTTTGGCAAGTTTTCAGTATCAAAATACTCCAGCCCACCGCATTTATGAGGTTCGTTGTTTCGCAATTCTCCTTCATATTTTTGGCATTTGAAGAAGATATCGATATTTTGCCTATTCGGACTTTTTCTATCCATAACGTAGACAAACTCTAAATCTTCAGGCTGTATAGTTATATTCGCCTCCTCCATTGCCTCGCGTATCATCGCATCGCGGGCTGTTTCTCCTTCCTCGGCATGTCCAGCAACTAGGCTCCACTTTCCGTCTTCATACCCCGTATTTTTCCTTAACGACAGCAAAATTTTGCCATCGCATTCTAACACAAGGTATACACAAACGTATGACCTTAATTTAACTCTATTACTTTCTTGCATCAATTCTGTCCTTTCCGAAGTATGGTATTAACGCTGCTGGAATTTTAATCGTTCCGTCTTTTTGTTGGTAATTTTCCATAACCGCAATTAGACAGCGTCCAACCGCAATCCCCGAACCGTTTAGAGTATGTACAAATTCATTCTTACCTGTTTCTTCATTTTTATATCGTGTATTCATACGGCGTGCTTGGAAATTATTGCAACGTGAGCAACTGGATATTTCGCGATACTTATCTTGTCCCGGAAGCCAAACCTCAAGGTCATATGTTTTTTCAGATGAAAAGCCCATATCTCCAGTTGAAAGTACGACCGTTCTAAACGGCAAATTCAGCTTTTTCAAAATCCCTTCCGCGCATTCCGTCATTCGCTCGTGTTCTGTAACGGATTGCTCTGGCGTTGTTATGCTCACTAATTCAACCTTGCCGAATTGGTGTTGTCGCAACATACCAACGGTATCGCGCCCAGCAGAACCAGCTTCCGACCTAAAACAAGGCGTATATGCGGTATATCGAAGTGGCAGCTCTTTTTCGCTCAGTATTTCACCGTTATGTATATTTGTGAGCGAAGCTTCGGCTGTTGGAATAAGGTAACTTCCTACTGTAGTTTTAAACAAATCTTCCTCAAATTTCGGCAGTTGGCCAACGCCAAACATCGCCTTTTGCTCAAGTATTAACGGGACATAAACCTCTGTATAACCGTTCTCTTTCGTGTGAATATCAAGCATAAATTGCGCTAATGCGCGTTCTAAACGAGCTATTTCAGAAAATAAAAACACAAACCTTGAGCCGGCAATTCGCGCCGATTTCTCGAAATCCATCATGCCAAGATTTGCCCCAAGCTCGTGATGTTCTAATGGCTTAAAATCAAATTGCCGTGGCGTACCAAAGCGACGTATTTCAACATTTGCATTTTCATCAACACCGACCGGACATTCATCAGATGGTATATTCGGAATAGTTGCTAAAAGTTCCATAAATTCGGCTTTCGACTTATTGACAACCTCAGTCATCTCTGCCATTTCTTTTTTCAACACTTCCATTCGTTGTTGCAACTCGCCGACATTATCGCCTTTTGCCTTGGCTTTTCCGAACGCCTCAGAGTTTTTATTGCGTTCCTGTTGCAATTCCTGCAATTTCGTTTGAGATGCTCGCGATTTTTCATCCAAATCCAAAAGTTTTGTCTCAACCGGATCTTTATTCCTATTTTTCAGCGCATTATCCAAAATTCCTGGATTTTTTCTAACAAAATTTATATCTACCATTTCTTAACTTGCAAGTGAACTATCTCGCCTATAATATAGCACAAACACTCCAAACATAAATAACGCTAAAGAAAGAACTTGTCCGACTGTGAGTGCGACAGTATCAAAATATGTATACACTTCAACTTCTTTGTAAAATTCAATAACAAATCGTGCAGAAGAGTATACGATGCAAAAAATTGCTGTCGTAATTCCTGTTCCGATAATCCTCACACCTTTCAATCTGAAAATCACAAAAAGCAACCAGAAATTCAGCAATCCTTCGAAAAACGCCTCGATAATTTGCGTTGGATATCTTGGCATATTATCAACAAGTGAAAAAATAACCGCCATATCAGATGAAGTAATTTTTCCATACAGCTCTTGGTTCATAAAATTCGCAAATCGCCCTATACCAACGCCGAGCGCCCCAGCAATAGCCAAAACATCTGCCATAATTTTCCAGGAGATTTTGTGACGCTTGACATACGCAAAAACGTATATAGCGAGCGCTATAACGGAGCCATGAAACGACAAGCCACCGTTGCGTATCATAATGATTTCCAAAGGGTGTTTCAGAAAATATTCCAGCTCATAAAATAAAACATGTCCTAAACGCGCACCTATGACTATCAAAATAATCGTCCAAAACATAAAATTATCAAACTCTTCTTTCGTGGGTACATTTATATTATTGTTTCTGAGCTTTCTCAATATCCACGTTGCAACCGCCCATGATGAAAACAGCGCAGTCGCGTAAATTATCCCATACCAATAAACCGGCAAATTACCAATTGAAAACGCAACAGGAGAAACAGACCAAATGAACATAAAAACGTATGCTTATAGACTTTCCACGCCATTGTAACACGCCGCAACTTTTACATTTATGTACCTTTCGTAATGTCGGCTTACCACTCCCCAAAAATATCATGAGGGATTCACTTTAGCAATGTAGTATGATACAATGCTGAAAGAACTTGTGTTTCTAGGAAAATTATTTAGCAGAAATGTTTAAAGTGCGGATGTACAGCTGCAATAAAAAATGGTCATATGGAAGGATACTGGAGGTATAAGTGCAAAAATTGTGGGCATCAATACACAAAAACTACGCCACGTGGAAAACCCGAAAAGGACAAGATTTTGGCTTTGATACTCTTTTTGTCGGGATTATCAATGCGCGCTACGGGCAAAATCGTTGGGATTGCTCACCATTTCATGAGAGACCGTATTTATACTCAAGAAGTAGCTTGACAGAAAGGGTCAACATGATAATAGATTTACTGTAACACTTAGTCTTTCGATGTAATCTGACAAGGTAGAACCGTAACACTGAATTATAACTCTCGACCAAGCAAGTCTCCGATTTGCTGACTACATGCTTTATATTAGCGTTCTTGCCCAGATCCTTTTCATAAGACACATTCCCATCTGTACATACAATTTTTAAATTATTTTCTCCAATTTTATTGATTAATTTTCTTAAAACTGAGGCTTTTCCAGGACCTACTTTAAACGCCGTTATGCGCATTTTGTTCCTATTTATGGCAGTCTAAACCCGTGTTTTTCGCTATTTTTTCTTAAAATACGTATACAGTTCATCCATCTCCACTACAT
>JAFSTL010000039.1 GCA_017450545.1 Alphaproteobacteria bacterium | reverse complement strand
ATACAAATTAGGAACAGATTGGCTTATAAAACGAGCACCACGCTTAAAACCGATTAGAGAAAAAGCATTTATGTTGCTACATAAAATGGACAAGTTATTTATAATATCTTTCCGTTTCATATATGGAATACGGACTATAAGTCCATTAATAATTGGCTCTGCAAAGATAGCACCAAAACGATTTGTCATATACAACATAATTTCAGGATTTTGCTGGGCTGGGACTGGCTGTTTCGTAGGCTATGTGGGAGCTGATGTCGTAATGGACGGCAAATTTGACACAATGCCTGCGATACTAGCAATAACTGTGTTATTAGCAATTATAATTAGTGTAATATGCATCATAAAAAAAGTAAACTCAAAGATATAAAACGATAGATTCATTCTCTTGAAAAATATAGATTTACAGGGCTTGCTTTTCAGTGGAGGGTTTTGCTACACTGGCGTTATGGTTCGAGTTTCAGATTTGTTTTGTTGACAAGGCAGATAGCTCTTCTCTTTTTAACTTGCTTTTATGTTTCAGCATGTACAACTGTGATAAACAAAGATAATGTCGCAGTTAATCCGTCGGTACCCCAATCGCAGACGAGCAAAGATGCGGTGCGTGAAATAATTTCAAATGAGGAGAAAAAAAATGGTATTCCAAGTGGTATTTTGGATTCCATAGCGAAAGTAGAATCGAGACATAATGTGTATGCTGTAAATACTCGTAAGAAGGTGTTCGTTTTTAAAACGAAAGAGGAGGCCGTAAAATTTATCAATACGTCTGTTCGTAACGGATGTAGCAATATTAGTGTTGGCTGTTTCCAACTTCATTATGCGACGCACAAGAAAAATTTTTCGTCAGTAGAGAATATGTTAAATGCAGAGACGAATGTTGCGTATGCGGCTAATTTGCTCAAAGAGCTCCGCAATAAATATGGAAGCTGGGAATACGCTATTAAGAAATATCACAGTAACAAACCTAAATATAACAATGTATACTATAGAAAAGTTATGTCAGTTTATAACGGTTTGCAAAAAGCAAGTTAATCTTTGATTGATGCTATAAAGCTCATAACCTCGGCTGTTATTTGGTATAGCATTGACGTTATGGTATAGGCAACCGGTGTTGTTTGTTTTGTTTCTTGCTTTTTGATTTCAGAGTCACCAAATGACTGATGAACCAGTTGCGGAGTAACTCCACGTATCTTTATGCCAAATTCCCATGGACGCATCATATAGTGATCCACCGGCATCGCAATTGGAAATGCTCTGTTCACAAATTCAAGAGCAGATTTGCGGTTTATTAAATAGCAACTTGCATTTGCGACACGAGTTCTAAATTTAACCAGTCTGAATAATCGCGATAACTGTTTCACTGGTTTTGAGAAACCGTGCCGATTGACATCAATATTAACGAAATCCCAATCAGCACTTGATACAAGCAACAAATCAACCAGTTTTTTCAGCTTCTTCGGCTCAAATTCAACATCGTCTTCGAAAATCAGGGCGTATGAGTGTTTCGATTGTAAAAATTGTTTCCACGTATTGACATGACTTAGGTAACACCCAATCGTACCTACACCAATTTCATTGTGCATCAAAATTTTATACTTCGTCGGATTCGTTACACTGTTGCGGTATTCTTGCGATAAGTCTTTCCCATAAACAGCTGAAATTCTTTCATACGGATACCCCAATGCCTCAAGCTGAGGTTGCATATTGGATAATCTATCGACGGATTTATCTAAGTTTATGAAATACACTTGCACTGAGCCATCGCCTTCCAACGAGTATTCAGGAACATTGCCGTTTATTGTATGCAATTTAACAAAAAAACTGCATCCAACAATCACAAGACTAGTTATCGTTATTAGTCCTATTTTTATCAGTTTCATTATATTCTCTCCATAACACTTTTGAAATACTGCTCTGCCCCTT
>JAFSTL010000038.1 GCA_017450545.1 Alphaproteobacteria bacterium | reverse complement strand
CCGAAACAACTGTTTTCATAATCGCCGACGTAAAAGCCAGTTTCCTATCTCAATAGTGCCACAAAATCAAGCGTCATCCTATGTTTTTGATAAAAAAACACCTTACTTTTGAAATTTATGGGATTGGCAAGTATATTAACAAAGAAGCATTCTGCTATGCAGAAACAGAGCAATTGAGAGCTCTAGCATCTGTATAGATTTACTGTGGCACTTAGTTTTTCTATGTAATCGAACCAAATAATATCGTAATACCGAATTATAACTCCCGACCAAGCAAGTTTCGGACTTGCTTACTACATGCGTTATATTAGCGTTCTTGCCCAGCTCCTTTTCATAAGCAAAATTCCCATCAGCACAGACTGTTTTCAGATTATTTTCTCCTATTTTATCGATTAATTTTCGTAAAACCGAAGTTTGTCCAGGCCCTACTTCGAACGCAGTAATGTGGGTCGTTTGTCTATCTACTGCCGTCAAAACTCGCGTTTTTCGCTCTTTTTTTTAATGTGCGTATACAACTCATCCATTTCTGCTATATTCATTTGTTCTTGTTTCGACTTTTTTTAAAGCCTTAAGACAAGCCTTCTTTATCCAATTCATAATGGTCTGATATCTATAATTTTTTCTGAAAATTTGTATCAAAATTCTCGCAATTCTTCGAAATCCTCAGCCTTCCAGCACTTTTAATTCATCCAATCACTCTTTTCGTGCAGATTAACATATCATTTATTTGCCAGCTTGCCAATTCCCATCACTCGGGGTAGGGTGCCATGTTGCGTTTTTTGTGATACACTAGAAACGTGAGGGAGTATGTGTTGTTGAGAAAGTTTTGGCTATGTCGGGAAAACTTGACGTTTTGTATAGTTCATTACAGGGGAGGTATGCCAAGGCTTTGTTTGATGAGGGGGTAAAAAATGGAGAACTTGAACAAATAAAGGATAATTTTGAATCGATAATCAGTTTTTTTGAATCACATAAAGGCATTCACAGATCGTTGGTAGTTAGTTTGTTCGATGGGCAATTGCCTCTCTGTCAGACATTTTCGAATTTTCTGCGCGTGGTTGCAGGGAACGATCGAATGAATATATTTTCGAAAATAAAATATGTTTATGACTTGGCTTTTAATAAATATACCAACAGACGAGATGTTACTATCTATTCTGTCATTGAGCTGAAAGAACCGCAAAAAAACACATTGGAGGCATTGATTTCCAAGTTTTTCACCGAGGATGTTGCTGTGAAATACGAGATAGACGAGAATTTGCTCGGAGGGATTAAGATTGTGTCGGATGGGAAGGTTATCGATGCTTCGGTTGCGACGCAAGTCAGGCAGTTGGAAGATTTTTGCAAAGAAATAAAGTTAGAGAGGTTATATGAAAATCAAATCAGTTGAAATATCAGATATTTTGCGAGAGCGGATTGCGAATTTTGTGCCAAAAGTTGAGGTTTCCGAGACGGGGCACGTTCTTTCGGTCGGCGATGGTATTGCTCGCGTTTTCGGGCTGGATAATGTTAAATCTGGCGAATGGGTCGATATCGTGTCGTCTGAGACCGGAGAGACCATACGTGCTATTGCAACTAACCTCGAGGCTGATAATGTTGGTGTCATCATAGTTGGTGATGACGCTAAGGTTCGCGAAAAAGACGTTGTGAAGCGTACGAACCGGATTGTCGATGTCAACGTCGGAATGGGGATTTTAGGGCGCGTCGTTGATGCACTAGGAAATCCGATCGATTCGGATGAGCCTATAGGCGATGTTGTGAAATATAATATGGAGAACCCAGCGCCTGGGATAATCGAGAGACAAAGCATAAATGAGCCACTGATGACTGGGGTTCGGATCGTTGATGCACTATTTCCAATTGGAAGAGGACAGCGAGAGTTAATTATTGGCGATAGGCAAACCGGGAAAACAGCGATTGCTATCGACGCAATAATTAACCAGAAGCAATATAACGATAAAGTTTCGGAAAAAGAGAAGGTTTATTGCATATACGTTGCTATCGGGCAGAAGCGTTCCTCTGTTGCTCGCATTGTTAAGACGCTTCAGGAACACGGCGCAATGGATTATACGATAGTCGTTGCTGCAACTGCGTCAGACCCGGCATCAATGCAGTATATAGCTCCATATACGGCTTGTGCTATGGGAGAGTATTTCAGAGATAATGGAATGCACGCTCTGATTATTTATGATGATTTGTCGAAGCATGCGGTGGCGTATCGGCAGATTTCGTTGCTTTTGCGTAGACCGCCGGGGCGTGAGGCTTTCCCAGGTGACATATTCTATTTGCACTCACGACTTCTCGAGAGAGCGGCGAAACTTTCGGATGAGAAGGGCGGAGGGTCGCTAACTGCTTTGCCGATAGTGGAAACACAAGCAGGAGACGTCGCGGCGTATATACCGACGAATATCATTTCGATTACTGATGGTCAGCTGTTCTTAGAGACAGATTTGTTTTATAAAGGCGTACGACCAGCAATAAACATTGGTATATCTGTGAGTAGAGTTGGGTCTGCGGCGCAGACAAAAACTATGAAAGCTGTTTCGGGAAATATTAAGATTGAAATGGCGCAGTATAACGAGCTTTCTTCGTTCTCCCAGTTCAGCAGCGATTTGGACAGCGCAACAAAGGAGCTTCTGGATAATGGACAGAAGGTGTTGGAAATATTGAAGCAACCGCAATATTGTAGCTTCAAAAATTCCGACCATGTCATTGTGTTATACGTTGTCATGAAAGGATATTTGAAAGATATTCCAGTAAAGCAAGTCAAAAGATTCGAGAGTGATTTGCTAAAATCGGCAAATGCGGAAGCGAGACTTCTGGAGAAGATTGATACGTCAAAATCTCTCACAGATGGGCTCAAGAGCGAGATGGACAATTTCCTCAAAAAGTTCAAATCACAGTGGGTTACATTAAATGAGGCAAAAGATCAGTGGAAAATTTGAAAGTAATAAAAGACAGAATAAAGACGGTTGGAAGCATTATAAAAGCAACTAATGCGATGAAGATGGTTTCAACTGTGAAGTTAGCGCGTGTGAATAACATAAATAAATGTTCGAAGCAATGCGCGGAAATTCTGTTTGATATGTTTTCAAGAGCCACACGTGAGCTGATATTCGAGCAAGAAACGGACTATTGGTTTTCGCCGAAAAATTCGCGGGAGCAAGGGAAGTCGTTGATAGTAATTCTGTCTATAGACCAAGGGTTTTGTGGTTCGTTTCAGCAATCATTGCGTGACAAAGCAGCCGAAGCGATAAAGCAAAATCCTGGTGCGTACGTCGAGGTTTTTGGAAAAAAAGGCGAAATTTTCGCGCAAAACGCCTTGCGCCTGACTGAAGTTCGTGATAAAATGAATACGGAGGTTGGTTCCCATTATGACATCGCTGGTTATGTGAAGCTGTTGTCTGGGCTGGTTTCCAAATATGTTAAAGAACATTCAGTCAGCGAAGTTTATGTTGTTTCTGGTGAGTTTAGGAATGTTTTGGTTCAAAAAGCGAAATGTCAGAAGGTATTTCCTGCGACAGAAGAAGATATAACGAAAACGCAATATACAAAAATCGAAGGAGATAGAATAGATTTTATAAATGCGGTTTTCGATATGTATCTCCAAAAGTTGTTTACTGGAATTGTGACCGAGCATTTGATTGCGGAACTTTCGGCGCGCGTTATGGCTATGGACAATTCCGTTCGAAATGCGAGGAATATGTTCGAAAAATTGAGCGGGTTATACAACAAGGTGAGACAAGCGCAAATAACGCAAGAGTTGACTGAGATTGTTTCGAGTATTGAGTGTGTTCAATGAGGTTAAGATGCGGAAGAAAATTGAGAATAAAGAAAATATTGGAATAGTGACGCAGGTTATTGGTGCTGTCGTTGATGTTCATTTTGGCGGTGAGTTGCCTGCTATATACGATGCTTTGAAATTAAAGGTTGATGATGACCAAAAGGAGATTACTCTAGAGGTTATGCAACACACAGGCGAGCGAATTGTGCGGTGTATTGCTATGGCGTCGACTGATGGCATAGCGCGTGGAATGGAGGTTATCAACACGAACGCGCCGATTATGGTTCCTGTGGGACGTGCGACTTTAGGGAGAGTTTTAAACGTGACTGGTGAGCCTGTCGATAATTATGAGCCCGTGAAAACCGATACGTACCTCCCGATACATCGCGATTCTCCTGCATTTTCTGAGCAGTCGACTAACACTGAAATGCTCGTAACGGGGATTAAGGTTATTGACCTCCTAACGCCATACATCAAGGGTGGAAAAATCGGTCTGTTTGGAGGCGCCGGTGTTGGAAAAACAGTGCTCATTATGGAGTTGATAAACAATATTGCAAAAAAGCACGGTGGGTTTTCCGTATTTGCTGGAGTTGGGGAACGAACTCGCGAAGGTACGGATTTATTCGAAGAGATGATAGCTTCCGGGGTTAACAAGCGCCCAGGCGAAGAAGGTTCAAAAGCGACACTGGTTTATGGTCAAATGAACGAATCTCCTGGGGCTAGAGCAAGGATAGCTTTGACAGGGCTTACGATGGCTGAATATTTCCGCGACACTGAAGGGCAAGATGTCTTATTTTTTGTCGACAATATTTTCAGGTTTACTCAAGCGGGTTCTGAAATTTCAACATTGCTCGGGAGAATTCCGTCAGCTGTTGGATATCAGCCGACGTTGGCAACTGAAATGGGAAATTTGCAGGAGCGTATAACTTCGACTGTAAATGGCTCGATAACCAGTATCCAGGCGATATACGTACCTGCGGATGACCTGACTGACCCTTCTGCTGTAACTTCCTTCATACACCTTGATGCGACGACTGTTTTGAGCCGACAAATCTCGTCATTCGGTATTTTCCCTGCGGTTGATCCGCTGGAATCGACATCGCGAATGATGGATGCATCGATTATTGGCGAAGAGCACTACAAGGTTGCTCGTGATGTTCAATATGTTTTGCAGACATTTAAATCATTGCAAGATATCATCGCCATAATCGGTATGGATGAGCTTTCTGACGAAGACAAGCTGATAGTAAGTCGAGCTCGCAAAATACAGCAATTCTTATCGCAACCATTCCAGTCAGCCGAAAATTTCACTGGGAGGAAAGGCGTATTTGTTGAATTATCAGATACAATCGAAGGATTTAAGGCAATTGTAAATGGCGATGTTGATCATATTCCGGAGATAATGTTCTCGTATAAGGGGACTATATCCGATGTTATAAAATCATATGAAGAATCGAAGGAGAAATAACTATGGCGAAAGATTATTATGCAATATTAGGTGTAAACAGAGGTGCGTCGCAAGATGAGATAAAGAAGGCGTATCGGAAACTTGCTGTTCAATATCACCCGGACAAAAATCCTGGAAATAAACAAGCAGAAGAGAAATTTAAAGAAATCAATGAAGCATACGATGTTTTGAAAGATGAGCAGAAGCGTGCAGCGTACGACAGATATGGAAGCGATGCTTTCCAGGGCGGCGGTTTCGGAGGACAAGGAGGATTTTCTGGTGGCTTTGATTTTACCAGTGGGTTCTCCGGATTTTCCGATATTTTTGAAGACATAGTCGGCGGTTTTACTGGAGCTCGGCAAGCGCGACCACAAGCTCAACCTGGCTCTGATATTCGCTATGATGTGACGATTTCATTAGAGGAGGCTTTTCGCGGCAAAAAAGCCAATGTCAGGTTTACCACGTTTGTGAAGTGTAATGCATGTGGAGGGAGCGGAAGCGAAGGGAACAAGAAACCGGCTGTGTGTCCGACTTGCCGAGGAATGGGGAGCGTTCGTCATAATCAAGGCTTTATAACGATAGAACGCACCTGTGCAACTTGCGGTGGAACTGGGAGTGTGCTATCAGATCCTTGCAAAAAATGCACTGGAAGCGGGCGTGTCAAAGGCGAAAAAAATCTCGAAGTTACGATACCAGCTGGAGTTGCGACAGGGAACCGTATACGGCTAGCCGGAGAGGGCGAAGCTGGATTTAAAGGCGCGGAAAATGGCGACCTTTATATCTTCGTCAATGTCATGCCACACAAAATTTTCACAAGGCGCGACAACGATTTGTATTGCAAGGTGCCGATTTCGATGGTGAAGGCATCGCTTGGAAGCGAAATTGAGGTGCCTGATTTGGCTGGAAACATTTGCAAAATCAAGGTGCCTCACGGGACGCAATCAGGTGCGCAATTCCGCCTGAAAGGCAACGGGATGCCTTTTGTAAATTCCTCGCGACGTGGCGATTTAATAGTTGAAGCGATGGTGGAAACGCCGGTATCCCTCACAAAGCGTCAAAAAGAACTTCTTGAAGAATTCGCGAAAGAAGAGGATGAAAAAACAAATAATCCACAATCATTCGAATTTTTCAAAAAACTAAAGGATCTGTTTTCATAAATAATGAGGCACTATTGCTTTTGAAAAAGAGACCTGTCTAATCGATGATGGGTTGCGCCCCTCATACATGACAGTTGCTTCGTTCTGTGGTATCATGAGGGTAGTAGGTTTTGCGAGATGGTTAGTCGTATGGCATTTTCAACGAGGACAGCTTTCAGAACACACACGTGCGATGAGTTACGTGTTAGTAATGTTGGTGATATCGTGACGTTGTGTGGGTTTGTTCATCGCATTAGAGATCACGGCGGATTGCTTTTTATCGATTTGAGAGACCATTATGGAATGACCCAATGCGTGTTGCAGGAGACCGGAGAGGCATTTAAAATAGCAGAAAACCTCAAAGATGAGACGGTTGTTGCGATAACGGGAAAAGTCGTGAAGCGATCTGAAGATACAAAAAACCCTAATATGACAACGGGAGAAATCGAGCTATATATTGATAAAATAGACATTTTGTCTGCGCCTGAAACGCAGTTGCCACTGCAAATAAATGTTGAAAACGAATTTCCTGAGGATACGCGGTTGACGTACCGCTACCTTGATCTTCGCAAAAAAGAAAATCATGATAATATCATTTTGCGCTCTAGAATAATTTCACATATACGTAATGAGATGACTAATCGTGGATTTTTGGAAATACAGACGCCTATTTTGACTTCATCTTCGCCGGAAGGTGCGCGTGATTATTTAGTGCCAAGTCGAATACATCATGGAAAATTTTACGCATTGCCACAGGCTCCTCAACAATTTAAGCAGCTTTTGATGGTTGCTGGATTTGATCGATATTTCCAGATAGCGCCTTGCTTTAGAGACGAGGACGCACGAGCTGACAGGTCGCCTGGTGAATTTTATCAGCTTGATATGGAGATGAGTTTCGCATCGCAAGAGGATGTTTTCGAGGCTATAGAACCGGTGTTGCACAGCACTTTCACGAGATTTGCACCTGAAGGATACACGGTGACTAGTTATCCATTTCCTCGAATAACTTTCGATGATGCGATGTTGCATTATGGGTGTGACAAGCCGGATATGCGAAATCCGCTGATTATTGAGGATTTGACTGAGGTATTCAGAAATTCCGGATTCGGCGCGTTTGCAAATGAAATAGCGAACGGCGCGAAAGTACGTAGCATAAATGTTCCTGGATGCACAAAAGAGCCACGTAGCTTTTTTGATAAATTGAATGATTGGGCAAAGGAACT
>JAFSTL010000037.1 GCA_017450545.1 Alphaproteobacteria bacterium | reverse complement strand
TATAACGATATGGCTATTTTAGTTCGGGCGACGTTCCAGACACGTGTGTTCGAAGAGAGGTTTTTGGCTGAGGGAATACCGTATATCGTGGTCGGCGGTATGAAATTCTATGAACGAAAAGAGGTTAAAGATGCAATAGCATACTTGAGATTAGTCATAAATCCGGATGATGGTGTGGCGTTCGAGCGGATTGTGAATATCCCGAAACGTGGGATTGGGACCACATCGATAAACAAATTTTATGCGCTTTCTCGGGAACAATCGATATCATTGCCGAAAGCTGCGTTAATGTCTGCTGAAAGCCCGAAATCAGCATCAAATACAAAACTTTTGAAATTTTTTGAACAAATAAATGGCTGGCGTCAGGATGTTGAAACAATTGCTCCGGCTGAGTTGATGCAAAAGATTTTGAAAGAGTCTGGATATATAGGAATGCTAAAAGAATCCAAAGTCCTTGAAGATGAAGCACGGCTGGAGACCCTAGATGAATTGGTTAAGTCTCTCGAAGAATTTGATGACGCTAAGGAATTTTTAGATTACGTCAGTTTGGTTATGGACAAAACAAATACAGATAACTATGACACGCTTACTATTTCGACGATACATGCAGCAAAAGGACTGGAGTTTCATACTGTGTTTATTCCGGGATTTGAGGAAAATATTTTACCTCATCAAAAGTCCATCTATGAAAAAGGCGACATTGGTTTAGAGGAAGAACGCCGCCTGTGTTACGTTGCAATAACCCGTGCAAAACGAGAAGCATACATAACCTTCTGTAATAGACGAGGCGCATTCGGCTCACAATCTCCAACCTACACCTCACCATCTAGATTTCTGAAGGATTTGCCGAAAAGTTGTGTGAAACTTATCGGCACCTGATTTTTACCCCCACGTTATTTTTCTTCTTCATAGAAGGCCAGATCCCTTTGTTCGCTACTTTCGTTGAACATTGTGTTTTTTACTTTTTCCTCATCTCGATCAATTATTCTGAACCAATCATTGTCAGTTCTTATTTGTGTCTCACATTGCTTGTCGTAGAATTCAATTCTGTCCACACAGCCTATCAGCTTGTATTTGTGTATACCATCCTCTGCTTTCAGTTGTAGTTCACTTGGCGTCCTTATGGTAGAAAAGCAGTTTCTGTAAAATACCAAAAGTTGAGGTATTTTGCTTATTGTGCGGGCATATTCTTGTATTTTACTTCCGCATTTCTTACACGTAGATGGTAATTCATCTTTTTGCGTTTGTTTATGTCGTTCGTAAGCATCTTGTACACTGCTGTCTTTATTAGTTACATCTATCTGATGGACTTGTGTTTTGCTTCTCCAGTTATGCTTATCGCACCTTTCGTTACGCGTTATTTCTATTATCGATTCTATATCCGTCGCTATATTATTTATTGATCCTTCGGCGCTTATCGCTTCTGTTAACTCTCTGTACGCATCTAGTCCTCTTATCTCTTCTCCTAAGGTGAGCTTGCTTAGTCTTTGTTGTGCATATTTTTTATTCCACTTTCGGCTGTATACTTCCTCCATCCCTTTCAGCAGTCCTTGTAAGTGGTCCCCATATTTTTTCATTTCACCAGAGCGAATATCGTTGAATATTTGTTGGATCCAGTAGCTAGGCATTGTTTTATCGTGTGATTGTTTTTGCAGGTCATTTATAACTTTATGGAACGTCTTTGAGTTATATAAATTCAGCATCACTGAGTTAAACCAGCATTTATTTGCAGATATATCAACGCCATTTTCGTTAC
>JAFSTL010000036.1 GCA_017450545.1 Alphaproteobacteria bacterium | reverse complement strand
ATTTCGCTGCATTTTACAATCAGCGATTGCATTTGCAATGACGCTATATATCGAATCACTGTATTGCGGCTCTTGATACCACTCGTTTTTACTTGTGTCGTTTACTTTTAAACTTACGTATGCCTGCCAACTCGTTTCGTGAACAAAATGCATAAAATCAGCGTATTCTTCAGCATTTACGACACAATTCGAAATAGAAGCGACTATAGCAACAGCACTGCTACAATATAGCTCCCCCCTCGAATACTTGGTTTTACTTAAATTGAACTTCATTTTTCTTGTCCTCCTAAAGAAGTCTTCAAATACTATTTCTAATTCCAGTGTAACACACATTTTCTCCCAACGCAAGCGTTTTTTTATAAAAATATTGCTTGCACTTTTGGTAAAAGTGTGGTAGTATGGAAATGATAAGAATGTTTTTCTAAGGAGAAAAATAAAATGATGTTTAGCTTAAGTAAAACTAAGTATTCGGGGGGGGGCTATATTTAGGCAGCATTATAGCTCTACCTCTGGTTACTTCCTGTTGTTGCGCAGACTTAATAGGGACAGAGTTAAAGACGGAAGAAGATTTGCACCATTTCACGTTATGTTTGGAGTTTAAATCGAATGTTGCATATAAGTTAAATCAAAAAGAATGTGCTGATTGGATTAAGGAAAAACAATATAAGGAGTCAATATACAACGTCATTTCAAATGCGATAGCAGATTGCGCTTTGAAAAGAAGTGAGTTCGCAAAAGATAAGATAAAAGATGGCGTTGTTACGTTTGATAACAAAAATTACGAAAATTACACAGCTGAAAACTGGAACGCCTTGGTGTTGTATAATCTTCTTTATTATATATTTAGAATACCAAAAATAAGTAAAAAAGAAGGCATAAAAGACGATATAGTGTTGGAAGATTTTTATGAATCATTTGTAACTAAACACAAGAAAACCGCATACGGAGATTATAGTTCTAAGATAGAGAAGGCTTTTAACGATATAAAGCAATACAATAAAGAATTAGATATAGTTAAATACGTGATATATATATCAAGCAAGAGTGATGTAAAGGAATTTCTAAATCAGTTTATTATTGCGAGTAATGATTTCGAGAAAACAGGAGTAGCTAGAATACAAATAATAGGCAAAAACCTATATCGAAATTTCAATTATAGGAACGAAACAGGACTTGTACAAGGAGCAAATATAAACTTTTACATAGAACAAAATAGAATAGAAGAAATACGGATATATGGAGATACAGCATGGGATGACAAAGCACACCTAGAATCAGATCTGGAGGAAACATATTGTTTTGCACGAAGAAAATACATTTTTCCGAAATCAAGCCAGAAACCAGAAAACGAGACAACGCGACAATATAAATGCGATAGGTTACAAAGCCAGGATTCATGTAAATTTCCAAAAAAAAAGCCAGAAAGACTACGGCCATACCGCGACCTGCCTGACAAAATACGCGACGTGGGAATGGAAGTCTGTTTATACCCTAGCTGCAAACATATAGCAGAGAATATAATAGACATTGGAGGATACAAAAATGATAAAGAAAAACATCATCTGGCATGGATAAGAGTGAATGAGAGCTATACAGATAAAGCATACGATCCATGGATTTTCGACAAGATAGATATAACAATAAACAACGACTGGCAATTAGGGAAATATGAGTATATAGATGAAGGATGTATACAATATGTGAATATACCACATATTAACAAAGAGCATACACCAGTGACAATAACATGGCGAGGTGCACAATTAGAGCTCAACAAAGATAAACAGGGTGCTATTAATTGCAAAAAACTGGTAGCAAATAATGATTCTCTAACAAAATTAACGTTAGGGGTAAGTATAATAAAATCAGAAGCAGATGTGGAAAACATGATATTTCAGAATCCTAATCTAAAAGATCTGGAGCTATATATTGATTCAGATGCACTAAAAAAATGTTCAAAAATCATATCAGAAAATGACAACTTAGATATGATAGACCTGAGTTTAACCACACCCAATCTAGGAGATATGCGCGAAATGTTATACAACAACGAAGAACTAAAAACAATAAGAATATACGCAGGTAACCAGTTAAAAAACGTGAAAACAATAAAAGGATTGATTTACGGTTCACCCAAAATACGATCTATTACAATATATGGTATTGATAAGAATAGCAATATTGAAAAAAAATTCGAGGCTATGAAGGAAGCGATAGACAATTTGAGAGAATTCATAGGCCCACAACCGAAAATTTTTATACATGACTAATGATCTTAACTAACCGCTCAATTTCGGAAAAGTAAAATTTTTGATTTTCCGAAATCGAGATTATGCAATATCACCTAAATATCTCTGCTTCGATCAACATAATTCCGACGAGTAGGCACAAGATTAAGCACCATTTTTTCAGGATATGTATATATGGCGAAGATATTTTGGCTTTCAGGAATAAATATGTAGGCAAGATTATCGCTATGACGACCAAAATGGAGCCGGCCATTCCAAGTGTTTTTATGAACGCATTTGGAACAATAGTAGCTATGATATACGAAGGCACGATAGTTACAATAGCTGAAACTAACTTGGAATATTTCAGTTTTTTCCGTAGGGATAAATGATATGACTCAATTAACCCTAACCCAACGCCTATGATAGATGTTAAAATTGTAAAAATGGATACCCACCATATGACGATTTGTAATCCGGAAAATCTGAAAATTTCAGATAGTGCTTTAACTAAATCGCCTACTTCAACGTTGCCGTCGACTATCAGGCTGTAGAATTCCTTATCCGCTTTGTATATTACAGCCAGAACTCCGCATGTCCAAATCATATAAATAACCATTGGGATTATGCTTCCATAAAAGAATGCTCGTTTTAGCATTTTCACATCTCGTCCGCAATAATCACGAAGAGTATGGAAAATTACCTGGTAACCAAATGACGTGAACACTATGGTCGCTATTGATGCTACGTTGCTTAAATTTGGAGAAACTTTCCAAGGCGTGATAGCTGGATCAATGCACGTTACTATTTTTACAATCAACAGCAAAAATAATCCGATGAACCCAATAAATGCCATATTATTAACTTTTGAAATAATTTTAATTGGCAAAAGTAATAATACAATAATGGCTCCACTCAAGACTGTCTCGGTCACAGCAAATGTCCAAGTGTTGCTAATAAGTTTTTGAATAATAGATGCACCGCCATAAATGTATGCCGACAACAGCGCATAAGACAAAAGTTTGACGCTTATTTCGCCTAGCATCTCTGCTTTTTTCCCTGAAAACTTGCGCCCCAGTAAACCAAGAGATAGTCCATGTTCTGACTGTAAATTCAGTTCAACGCTCACAAGCGATGGGTAATACGTCAAAAACCAGGCGCTTAACATGACGACAAGACTAGGGATGATGCCAAGCTTTGCGAGAGCTAGTGGAAGCGCTATCATTCCAGCTCCAATACAAGTCCCAGCAACTAATAAAACTGATGTAATTTGTTTGTTCATTTTCTTCCTCATAAAAATTTTTGTATGTACGAATTTTCCCCTTTAGGAAAATTCAAGAATAATTTGCGATAAACCAAAAAATACCAAACTGCTTCGACTTCTTCAGAAGCCGATAAATCGAAGGCAAAACAACACCAACATAAATGAACGTTCAATTTTCAATTCGTTCATTAAATGCCCCACCAAATGCTATCTGCCCAAAAAACAATATACCCCCAGTGTAACATGAGTTTTCCATGCCGGCAAGCTTTTTTTCGCGTTCTAGACCACTTTTCCGCCATATTCTGGTCAGAAAAGCGTTTTAACTGCATCCACTATCTTTTTGGCACTAGGCACTGCCAACTCCTCAAGTGCTGGCGAATATGGCTCTGGAACGTCTGTTGTCGCTATACGCATAGGCTCATGGTCGAGGTAATCGAAGGCGTTTTCGACAACAAGCGATGTAATCTCTGAACCAATACCGCAGGACATCCAGCCCTCCTCGATATTTATAATCCGGCTGGTCTTTTTCACCGACCGAATAATAGTTTCTTTGTCCAGTGGGCGCAGGCTTATTAAATTTATCACTTCGGCTGAAATACCATGTTTTTCTTGCAGTATATTTGCAGCTTCTAACGCATATTCAACCGATATTGAAAAGACCGTTATGGTTATGTCCGAGCCTTCACGCACGACAATAGCTTTATCTAAAGGCATTGGTTCGATTTCACCGTCAGGCATTTCGAAGCTTTTGCCATACAAAATTTCATGTTCCAAAAAGACTACTGGGTTATCGTCGCGAATTGCTGATTTCAGCAACGCCTTGGCTTCATACGAGGTATGCGGAGCAACGACCTTGAGCCCAGGGCAATGCGCATACCAGCTTGCGAAACATTGAGAATGCTGTGCTGCTACTTTGCGAGGCACGCTGTTTGAGCCTCTGAAAACTATTGGGCAATTGATTTGTCCCCCTGTCATATATAACGTTTTCGCAGCTGAGTTGATTATATGATCGATTGCCTGCATAGCAAAATTGAACGTCATAAATTCGATTATCGGGCGCAGTCCCATCATCGCAGCACCAACACCAATGCCTGTAAATCCAGCCTCAGTTATCGGTGTGTCAACAACTCGTCCTTCACCGAATTCGGCTAATAATCCTTGGCTGACCTTATATGCTCCATTGTAATATGCAACTTCTTCACCCATCAAAAACACATTTGGGTTGCGACGCATTTCCTCAGCCATAGCGTCTCTTAGGGCTAATCTTACAGGTATTTTGCTCATAAAATCACATCCGTTTCTAACTCAGAAGCGTCGGGATACGGTGCATTTATTGCAT
>JAFSTL010000035.1 GCA_017450545.1 Alphaproteobacteria bacterium | reverse complement strand
TTATAATATATATAATAGTTATATTAAATAGGTTGATTTTTTGCTAATATGCATCTTGCTCACTAACAAAACTGAAACTGAAATTACTGAAATTTTTCTTTCGTGAAGTGATTATTTTTCTTGCTCAGTTCTTCTTTGTTTCATTTTTTATTTGTACCTTTGCATTTGAATTATGGTAGAATCTACAGATTACATAGAAGATGAAGTCTATGGTCAGCGTCTGCTCATTAGTGTAAACGCTGACCAGCGAGAACTTTTAAGTAATATTCGTGCCGCTCGTGCTATTCTTCATTCCTTTATCGATGTCACCATCGTTATTAACGCCCATACCATGTCTTTTGGACACAAAAATCCTGAATATACTATTGATGGACAGTTGGGTGATCGCAAGGGAATCATGGGTGAGAAAGGGATAACTGCAGGTTTCAAGGCGGCAAAGAAACAAGGGTGTAAAATTGTGGTTATTGATCTCGACGAGCATATTCTTCAGGTACGTTCTTTTGAGCTTTCGAAGTATATCGCACGCAGAAAGGCCGACTTTATTAGTGGAATGATTGCAGCCTGTTATGTTGTTTTCGGTGGCGAGGCTGTAGTAGTTAATGCCAGTGTACAGTCACGTCGAGAGATTATGTCGACCATTGAACAACTTAATCCAGGAGCACCAACTTATTAGAAAAACGAAAGCCGCAGGTTCTCGACCAACGGCTTGTTTTAAATTAGAACGGTTGCGGAGCTTGATGTAATCGCGCCTATATACAACTCTCATTCATGCTGCAAAGATAAGAACATTTTCAATAAGTTCCAAATATTTTTGGAAATTTTTAAAGAAAATCCCCGAAAACGTGTTGTTTTCGATATATTTGTGCTATCTTTGCAAGCAAATCAACAATTAGTGGATATGCCCGTAGATAAGCAAGTATTATTAAGATATAGAGTTCTGAATAGATGTTTCAGAAACCCCTTTACTGAATATACTCTCGACGATTTGGTTGAAGAGTGCAACAAGTCGTTGCGAAAAAATGATATGATGGAGGTCGCACGACGTACCATACAAAAGGACATTTCCGACCTACAAATGCCGCCATATAGTATCAGACTGGTTGAAAATATGAAGAAGGGGCGCATGCGTGTTTTCCGATATACTGATACAAATTATTCACTCCCTATCTTCCGCATAAATGATAGCGAGCGAAATAAAGTATTAGACGCCATCCGCGTTTTGGACAGTAAGTATTTTGCAAACGATCCATTGTACGACTGGGCTCGTATTTTTTTAGCAGAGGTCGAAGGGGGAGTTTTCGATGGCGAATCATCGTCTGTAGTATCGTTTCAGTCAAATCCTGATCTCGAAGGCCTTAAATACTTCAGAGGTTTGCTCCAGGCAATCACTAACAAACGGGTTGTCGTATTGCGTTATACACCCTTTGATAAAGACGAAATCTCGGTGAAAGTCTATCCTTATTATCTTAAGCAATACAACGACCGATGGTATCTTATTGCTCAGGCTATTGGATATGATACTTATTCAAACTATGCACTTGATAGAATAAAAGGGTTCGAAGAAATAGCCTTGCCGTATAAAGAGCCCGAATGCGACCTAAATGATTATTTCGAAGATGTGATTGGAGTAACGATTCCTGACGAGCCAGCGCAAGATATTATTATCAAGATATATGGGAATAGTGCTAATTACGTTAAAACCAAGCCTTTGCACTCTACGCAGACCCCTGTTGAAGAAAAGGATGATTATTTTGTAATCTCGCTTAACGTAAAACCCAACTACGAACTGGACTCTAAGATTCTGTCCTTTGGGCCGAATATAGAAGTACTTTCGCCCGCCAGCTATCGAGCCCATATTTCCGAGAAAATAAAGGCAATGAATCAAAAATATCAGAACAGTGCAGAAAACTTGCACAGTAAATAAGTAATTTTGCAACCGAGAACAAAATAACAATCAAAATATGAGCAATACTATAGGATTTACTTATTTTCGCAAATTTACGAATTTCCCCGAGATAGATTTGGGTGACATTACTATATTAGTTGGTGGTAATAATGCGGTAAAATCTACGCTTGTTAAAG
>JAFSTL010000004.1 GCA_017450545.1 Alphaproteobacteria bacterium | reverse complement strand
TTCCAACAAAAATCATAACATTACCCCCCCCGTTGCATTTTTGCAACACGTAGTTTGCAGAAAATTTTGGTTTTATTAACGGAAAATTAACCTTTGCCAAATACCATTAAATCACTGGAGGAATTTTCAAGCACCCACGATTATCGGGACACACTTAACTGTTCGTGCTTAAGCTTGGGGAGTTTGCTTTCCGGCCGGTGACACTCACAACATCACCCGCCGGAACGGAAAAATACGCCCCAGATTCACTCTTCGCATGGTCTCGCTGTCATCCGCTATAGAAAAGCTTTCGATATGGGGATTGGCAAGTTTCGATGAAATGTGGTACTCTGATTTCAGAGATATGTTTTTTGTTATCGCAGTTTATTAGAAGGATTTTAGATGGCGTTAAGAATTAGATTGGCTCGTGGTGGTTCAAAGAAACGACCTTTTTATAGGATGGTTGTAGCGGAAAATACTGCACCAAGGGATGGGAAGTTTTTAGAGCGTATAGGTTCTTATAATCCCCTGTTAGCTAAGGAAAATCAGGAAAGATTGGTTGTAAAATCTGAGAGAGTTAAATATTGGCTATCCGTCGGAGCAAAGGTGTCTGAGCGGGTACAAAAGTTGTTGTCAGAGTTGAATTTGATGGAAAAGCCACAAATCGCAGATCGGCCAAAAAAATCCGCTCCAAAAAAGAAGGCTCAGGAAAAGTTGAAAGCTGAAGCGGAGGCAAAGGCTGCTGCGGAGTGATGGGCGCACGAACACTTTGTGTAGGGATAATCACGAAGCCTTTTGGAATTAGAGGGCAAGTCAAGATACATCCCTATACACAATCTCCGGACTTTTTTTTGAAACATTGTGATTTTTCACTGGCTGATGGGAGAAATATTCAACTAATTAGGTCGAAGATTGAACCATGCGGGGAAGTGATTTCCTGGGTTAATGGGGTGACAGACCGAACGAAAGCTGAAACATTGCGTGGACAAGAATTATTTGTACCACGAGGCGCTTTAGCCCCTTTGGCAACAGACGAATATTATTATGACGACCTGGTAAACTTGACTGTGACGGATGATAAAGGCACCGTGTTGGGGCGTGTCGATGCGGTTTATAACTTCGGGGCTGGCACATTTTTGGAAATACGAATGACAAACGGTAAGATTGGCACAATGCCATATAATAAAAAATCGATAGTAGATATAAGGCTCCAGAACGAGACGATAGTCGTCGATAACAATTTTTTATTGGTGTGAGTGTATGAAAAGGATATATTTCCTCGCAGGGGAACCTTCAGGGGATTTTTTGGGCGCTACGGTAATAGATCGACTTTCGAAATACCAAGATGTTAAAATTTGCGGTTTGGGCGGAAGCATGATGAGAAATCACCGTATTGGAACTATCAATGAAATGCAACAACTCGCGATCGGAGGTATTGCTGAAATAATCCCACATATTTTTAAGATTAGGCGGATAATTCATCAAGTTGCCGAGGATATCATACAGCAAAATCCGGATGTTTTGTTAACCATAGACTCGCCTGGTTTCTGTTTTAGAGTGGCAAAACTTGTGAAAAAACAAAATTCCGCTATAAAACTTTTGCACCTAGTTGCGCCTAGCGTTTGGGCATGGCGATCAAATCGTGCACGAAAATTAGCAAAAATATATGACCATTTGCTAACGTTATTTGATTTTGAGCCACCGTATTTCACTAAATACGGATTAAAAACAACTTTTGTTGGGCATCCAGCGACAGAAGAATTTAATGATACAGATAATCGCAAAGAGAATATGCTTTTGGTTCTTCCAGGAAGTCGCAAACAAGAAATCACTATGCTTTTGCCAATATTCATAGAGACATTGAAATATCTGAGTTTCGAACGTGTTGTTATCCCGACATTGCCTCACCTGGAACCGCTGATAAAGTCACTCATATTGCAGAACAACATTGAAATAGTTTCAGATGAAACGAAAAAAAAACTTTTATTCCAAACCGCGAAATGCTCTATAGTTGCAAGCGGGACAGCCACTTTGCAATTGGCTCTGTCGGGATGTCCTATGGTGTGTTGCTATAAATTGGCACCATTAACGTATCACATTATTAAGTCAATGATAAATATACAATATATTTCTCTTGTCAATATATTGTTAAAGGCTCCCGTTGTTCCGGAATTGATACAAAGTGATTGCGTTCCTGAAAAGATTGCTCAGACAGTAAAAACTTTGCAGAAGGAAGAACAAGTTGCAAGATTTCCAAAACTCTATCAACACATTCTTGCAAATAACAATTCACCATCTGCAAAAATCGCAGATATAATTTTGCAGACATGATTTGGATTTACGACAAGTTTTTATCAGAACCTAATGCTAATTTATGCTATAATACCCGAACCGGCTTTGATATTTCAGGCAAATGTTTAGATTTGAAATTTTGGCGCGCAGTCGTAAATCTGATGCTCGTCTTGGACGAATTTATACTCCTCATGGGACAGTTGAAACCCCAGCTTTTATATTTTGCGGAACAAAAGCTAGTGTAAAAGGCATGACAATTGCGCAAGTCGAGGAAGCTGGAACGCAAATAATTTTGTCAAATACATACCATTTAATGTTGCAACCCGGTGGAGAGCTTGTGAAATCGGCTGGAGGGTTGCATAAATTTACTGGGTGGAATAAACCAATGTTTACGGATTCAGGCGGATTTCAGGTGTTTAGCCTTGGATATGGTGGCGTTGGCAACGAAATAAAAAATGCGCAACAAACGAAGACAAACAGAACTCTTCAACGAATAACAGAAGATGGTGCAGAATTTAAATCATATATTGATGGCAAACCGATTTTATTAACTCCGGAGCGTTCAATAGAAATACAGATGGCTTTGGGCGCCGACATCATCGTGTGTTTTGATGAATGTGCTCCTTACCATGTTGACAAGTTATACACAACAAATGCAATGGAACGCAGTAAACGTTGGGCAAAACGTTGTCTGGACACGTTGCAAGCACATGGCGATGAAAAACAGGCTTTGCTTGCCGTTATACAGGGCGGAGTTTTTAAAGAATTGCGGGAGGAAAGTGCAAAATTTGCGAACAGACACGAGTTCGATGGATTTGCCATAGGAGGATCGCTTGGAAAAAGTAAGGAAGAGATGTATCAAACTGTCGAATTAACAAGCAAAATGCTTGACAAAAATCGATATGTGCATTTATTAGGTATCGGCGGAATTGAGGATATTTTCAATGGCGTGAAATATGGAATAGATACATTTGACTGCGTCGCGCCAACGCGTATCGCTCGTCATGGCGCTGCTATTGTTAAGAAAAAATACTTGTATGGTGGCAATCAGAAATATTTGAACCTGCACAAGACAAGTGTTGAGCGAGATTTTGCGCCAATTAGCCCGGATTGCGATTGCTATGCTTGCCAAAACGTCACTCGTGCATACGTACATCACTTGCTTAAGGCAAGAGAGAGCCTGGGGGGAAACCTGATCACCATCCACAATATGCGGACGATGAACAGGCTTATGGAGGATATTCGAACTCATCTTGAACACGACAATCTGGAGGCAGCTTTTGTCGAATGGTGTGCCGCTTGAATTTGGTATTTTGACTGCATTTAGTCTGTTATTTTGTGAAGAAAAATGTTGCAAGAATGTAAAGTTTGTGGTTGTCAAGCGTTGTGGAAAGCCGGCGTCGTGAAAGGCAAACAGAGATATGGATGTAAAAATTTTGCTAAAAACCAAGCAGAAACGGACAGTAGGGTAAAATATTCCGATGAAGAAAGAAAACATGCTTTAGTACTGTATCTTGAGGGGTGAGGATTTCGAAGAATTGCGAGAATTATGAGTAAAATTTTCGGAAAAAGCATATAGATATCAG
>JAFSTL010000034.1 GCA_017450545.1 Alphaproteobacteria bacterium | reverse complement strand
ATAAGGCGCTATACGTCGCACTAAAAAGGATTCTTCTATACGTTTATTTAAGCTTTGCGGAGTTTCAGAGTTCCTTCCTTGCAACCTAGCTCGCAGAGTTTTCAGAGATGGAGGCAGAACCAAAATTCCGACACATCTTGTCTCAAAGAGACTCTTACTCAATAATTTATATGCACCTTCGTAATTTAAATCTAATATACAAATATTTGTTTGATTTAATACGCTATAAACAGAGATATGCGTTGTTCCATAATAATTATCGAAACATTGAACATATTCTATAAACTCATCATTTTTTATCATGTCTTCAAATATGTCTTTGCTAACAAAGTGATAATCTATACCATCTTTTTCTGTTTTCCTTCGCAATCGCGTTGTGTGAGAAACTGTCAACCCGGCATCATCGAATTCATCAATCAAATACTTTATCAAAGTTGATTTTCCTGCGCCAGAAGGACCGGAAATTACCACTATTACTTTGTTCATCTTTCATCTAGTTTGAATTCTATGCGCCTATTCTTTGCTAAATCCTTAGCATCCTTTCCGGTAGCTATCGGTTGATTTTCGCCAAAGCCTGCTGCTACTAAATTTTTAGGAGCAACCCCTCGTTTTATCAAAGATTTTACGACAGATATTGCTCGAGAAGCCGAAAGCTCCCAATTTGAACTAAATTTTCCACTGCTTATTGGTCGAGCATCGGTGTGTCCATCAACTCGTAAGATCCATTTTATGTTTTCGGGGATTTTTGCACCAATTTCCTTGATGATTTCAGCTAATTCTGAAACTTGTTGTTCGCCGGCTTCACTAAGTTCGTCTGATGCCGAATCAAAAAACAGCTCAGACTGAAATATAAATCTATCCCCGGCTATTTTTATGCCAGATTTATCTTTCACGATATTTTTCAATTTATCAAAAAACTCAGAGCGATACGAACTTAATTTCGTCAGTTCATTCAATTTTACATTTTCTTTCTTGATATATTCCAGTGCTGCTTTTTGTTCTTCGCTTGTTTTATGCTCGCTTGCCAATGCAGCCATAACATCCTTCAAATTTTTTGTTAACTCTTCAATCTTTTCCTCCAACGATAATTTTGCCTCATGCTCTTTATTTTTTAAAGCTTCTTCTTTGTCAAACATACTTTGCAAATTCGCAACAGTTGCATTTAATTCCAAAATTTGTTTTGACAAATCATCATTTTTGCTTGACAGTTCTGTATTTTTATCCTTTTCCAAATTTAATAGTCGACAAACATCAGACAACTTACCTTTGACATCAGATAGAGAAGAATTTTTATCAAAAATTATTCCGGATAAATACACTTGAGAAGCAATAAAACCCACTAAAACAAATATAAAAACCAGTAACACTGTCGATAAAGCATCAACAAAACCCGGCCATATATCAACTTCATCACGATTCCGGCGTCTCAAAAACACAACTCACATAAAAATCGCCCAACCCATATAAGCCATTATACCTCATTTCGCGCACAGCATACAGCTGTACTCCGGCGCTCGCATCACAAAATACAGTGTGTTTCTTGTGCAAAGAAACTTTATACTTAATAATAAAACATATAGTTATCGTTACAATCCGCTGTATGCAGAATATACCGCATCCTGAAGGCATTCCGACATTGTTGGATGTGGAAATACTGTTGCCATCAGTTCAGCTTCAGTGAGCTCTCCAGCAATAGCCAGCGAAAATATTGGTAATAGTTCAGTTACTTCATACCCTATCATATGCGCACCTAGCAACTCGCCACTCATCGCGTCGAAGATTACCTTAACAAACCCGTCAATTTCACCGGTTGCTTGTGCTTTTCCGTTGCTTCTGAAGTATGACTTACCAACCTTTATCCCCCGTCCGGTCGCACGCGCCTTTTCCTCGCTCATCCCGATAGATGCAATCTGAGGCATCGAATACGTGCACGATGGAATCGCATCCAGCCGTATCGGTGTTAGTCGCGCTTTCCCTGCTATCCTTTCAGCAACACGAATGCCTTCTCGAGACGCTTTGTGCGCTAGCCACGGCGCCTCTGCAATGTCCCCTATCGCATATATTCTTTTGACCGAAGTTTCGTTATACTCATTCGTTTCTATTGTTTCATTTGCTTTTTTCTTGACATTTATTTCCTCTAAGCCCAAATCCTTTGTGTTTGGGACGACTCCTATCGCAATTACAACTGCATCAAAAACTTCATTAGAAACATTTGCATTGTTATCTATCATTTCAACAGATACTTTTCCGTTCACTTTACTTATATTTTGAGTTTTTGTTCCGGTTTTGACCTTTATTCCTTGTCCTTCAAATAATCTCTGCGCCGTATCAGATATTTCCTTATCTTCCTGAATTAAAATCCTGTCCATCATTTCTACTATGGTAACATCTGAACCAAGAGCATTGTAAAACGTCGCTAACTCAACGCCTATCGCGCCGGAACCAACTATCAACAACTTTTTTGGATAAAACTTCGGGAAAATCGCTTCCTTAGAAGTCCAAATAAGTCCATCCTGTATTAATTTTGTGTCTAAATTGGGAAGCAATCTCGGCATCGCACCAGTTGCAATGACTATGTTTTTGCCAGAAATCTCAGATATTACACCATCCTTATTCACCAGAAGAGTATTCGGTGTCCGGAATTTTGCAACTCCCTCAATCAACGTTATTTTGTGTCTCACAAATAGCCCAACGACACCGGCATTTAATGTTGCGATAACTCTCTTTTCACGTTCTATTACCTTATCCAAATTAGTCGCAATCAAAGTGCTATCTATGCCGAATTCAGCCGAATTTTCAACAACATGCCGAACTTTGGCCGATTGCAACATAGTTTTTGTAGGAATGCAGCCCTTCGTGAGACAAGTTCCACCTAACTCCGATTTCGATTTATCAATAACGGCAACTTTCAGCCCGAACTGAGCAGCTTTCACAGCGCATACATACCCCCCAGGGCCGCCACCGATAATGATTACATCAAAGCTCATTTATTCGTCTTCCTCATCGTAGTCATACTCATACTCATCGCCGTCGTCGAACTCTTCCTCATCCGAATTTCCATTTTTCTCTGAATGCTCGCCGTTCTTGGAGCTGTCCCAATCAAACAAACTAATAGTTCCTTGTGGGAAGAAGTTCGATATCGCGTGCTTATACACCAGTTGAGTATATTCACCACGCTTCAATACTATGGAGTTCTTATCAAAACATGCAATAATTCCGCACAATTTCACTCCGCCTAACAAAAACACAGTAACAGGTCGCCTATTCCGTCTCATATAATTCAAAAAAGCATCTTGAACATTCATTACTCTTTCAGACATCTGTGCACCCACAAAACGTATCTATCTAACATACATAAATTTTGTGCTAAAGTTTCATTTTTTGCAAGAGAATTTGAGCCGGAGTGCCCAAGGAGAACAGCAAGCTTCGGAAATAAACCACATTAAGAAAATAAGTTATACTATTTCAAATAGCAAATGACAGAGCGTTGATCATAAATAAACACTGGAACACCCGATTGTGATAAATATGCTTCAGCTAACAATCGTTTAGCGCTTCTCTGACTGCTTTTATCGTTATTTTTCTATGCGTTGTTTTTCGGAATTCATCAATTCTATTGACCCAATAAATCATTGATTCGTATGTTCGCTCTATTCGATTTGACATATAGGCAATAACATCACTTGAACATATTATTCCGCGTTGCAAGAGCATCTGTTTTATTATTTTATTTAGCACAACTTCGTTTGGTTTTTTTATTGTTATGACATCTATTGTTCTTAAACGAGACTTTACGTCGTCATATTCAGTGTGCCATTGCGCAGGGTATTGCTTCGCTGTCATAAGCATATAAGCATTGACTTCTTTAATCTTGTTGTATAGATTAAATAACAATATGTCATCGCAAATTTCATCCGCATTATCTAAAACATAATATGGATGAGTAACAGGTTCATCTAGCAACACATTTTCAATGTATTCGGAAGTTAGAAACTTTGCGCCTAATCTATCCGCCCAAACATGAGCCAGATGCGTTTTGCCAGAACCTGTCTCTCCCACCAGGCATACAAAGTTCGTCTTTATTTTCAGGGGCCATTGTTCGAGCAACATGAACGCACTCTTATTGCATTCATCCACAACAAAATCACTAACACTTGTTGAAAACGCCCAAGAAATAGGTAAAGGTAATTGCTTCATTAGAGCAATACACTACGGAATCTCAACAATCATCCCATCCAACGCATCTGAGATTGTGACTTGACAAGCCAGCCTAGTATTTTTGTTTCCGTTAGCTATTGCGTCTAACAAATCTTGCTCTTCAAAAGACGGTTCTTCCAATTTATTGATATAACTGGAATCTATATTCACTCGGCAGGAACCACAAACTCCAGCTCCACCGCAACCGCCGAAAAGTTCTACTCCGGCGTTGTTCGCAGCCTCGAGCAATGTTTCCCCAGCATTCGCTTGAACTACGGTATCCTTGCCATTATGTCTGAAAATTATATTTACCATACTCACTCCCTGGTTAATTTAGCTATAACAAAATCAAGTTCCGCTTCGGTACAAAGTCCTAAAGCGACTGGACTTCGAGGTTTAATGTTTGAGTAATTTTTATGTGTTTTATTTTTTATCGATTTAATTGCGATTCGTGTTGTCCCAAGTAAATTACAGATATCTTTGTCAGGAATATCCGGATAATACTTTACTAGCCATGCTATTGCATCTGGACGATCTCGACGTTTTGACCTCGGTGTATATTTTTTTGTTGGCTTTGTTTCTTCAATATACTGTATTTCTTTCATCTGCAACTTTGCATTCGGATTTGCCTCGCATCTCCTAATTTCATCAACAGTCAATTGCGATGCTGCTACCGGATCAAATCCAACCATCTGTGCATCCATATCTCCATCCGCAAGAGACTGAACTTCAAGAATGTGTAACCCACAAAACTCTGCAATCTGAGAGAATGTCAAGGCAGTATTTTCTATTAGCCATATAGCCGTAACTTTCGGCATCAAAGGAAAACTCATCGAATCTCTCAAACAAAAATCCTATAAGCGGATGTTACAGCAACTCCCGCCTCCTGTCAATAGTCAAAACACACAATAAATCAACATTTTTTAATTCAAGAACAACCGCGTGCATTATAATGGCACAATGTATCACGCATAATGAATAAATATCCTGATTGTATTAACAACTTCCAAGACAGCTGGTATACTTTCGTAGTTATAGCTCATCCTGCCTGGAATGCCAAGCTTTCTGAAAGTTTGCGGATGAAGTCCAAAATCTGTCGCATATGTTGGGGATTTTGTGTATAATGAAGGTGTAATGATTTAAATTGAGATTGATATGTTGGATAAGTTGTTTGGTTTGATTGGAAGTTATAACTCTAGGATTATAAAAAAATATCGTGGAATAGTTGATAAGATAAACGATTACGAAGATTCAATGGTTGCACTTTCGGATCCTGAGTTAGCGAGTAAGACGAATGAATTTAAGGAAGCCTTGGCAAACGGAAAGTCGCTTGACGATATTTTACCTGAAGCTTTTGCGGTTGTTCGTGAGGCATCAAGGCGAGTTTTGGGAATGCGGCATTTTGATGTTCAGTTAATCGGAGGAATTGCTTTGCATAATGCACAAATTGCTGAAATGAAAACTGGTGAAGGAAAAACATTGGTTGCGACAACAGCGGTATATTTAAATGCTTTGACAGAAAAAGGCGTCCATGTTGTGACGGTTAACGACTATCTGGCAAAGCGTGATGCAGCTTGGATGGGACAGATATACAACTTTTTGGGTTTATCTGTTGCAACTATAGTCAGCGGAATGTCGGATTATCAAAAGCGAGTTGCATATGCTGCGGATATAACGTATGGCACGAATCATGAATTTGGATTTGACTATTTGCGAGATAATCTCAAATTCAAAGAAGAAGATATGGTGATGCGTCCATTTAATTTTGCCGTTATTGACGAAGTCGATAGTATTCTAATTGATGAAGCCAGAACTCCTTTGATTATATCGGGAGCCGATAATGGAGCGTCACAATTGTATGTTGATGTGAATGAATTGGTGAAAGACGTTGTTCCAGATGATTACGAAAAAGACGAAAAGCTGCGAGTTGTAGCATTGACGGATAAAGGTGTTGAAAAAATAGAAAAAAAACTAATAGAAAGAGATCTTCTAAAAGTTCCATCACTGTATGACCCAAGTAATATAACTGTTGTTTATCATGTCATGAATGCGCTGAGAGCTCATATCCTCTTTAAAAGAGATGTAGACTATATGGTTAAGGATGGACAAGTTTTAATCATAGATGAATTTACCGGACGCATACTGGATGGTAGAAGGTATTCAGAAGGATTACATCAAGCCATTGAGGCGAAAGAGGGAGTTGAGGTTCAACCGGAGACGCAAACTATAGCGACGATATCGTATCAAAATTTGTTTAGACTATATCCTAAACTTTCCGGTATGACTGGAACGGCGATGACTGAGGAGGCAGAATTTGATGAAATATACAAACTGAAGGTTGTTGCAATACCGTCGAACAAGCCGGTGGCGCGAATAGATCAAGAAGATTCGATGTTTGTCACTTTAGCTGAAAAGGACAGGGCCGTAATTGCCTTAATAAAAGAGTGTCATGCGAGAAATCAACCTGTTTTAGTTGGGACAACAAACTTGGAACGTTCTGAATACTTCTCAAGATTGTTAACAAAAGAGGGGATAAAACACAATGTGTTAAATGCAAAACAGCATGAGCGCGAGGCGCATATAGTCGCGGAAGCAGGAGCTCCTGGAGCTGTTACAATAGCGACCAACATGGCTGGTCGAGGCACAGATATAAAGTTAGGCGGAAGTGAAGAAATGCGTATTGAAGCTGAATGCGCCGATATAACCGATCCTGTTGAGCGTGATTTGAAAATAAAGCAGATAAAAGAGGAAATCGGTAGAGCGCATGAGGAAGTTGCCAAAACAGGGGGATTGTTTGTTATAGGAACCGAAAGGAACGACAGCCGACGCATAGATAACCAGCTCAGGGGACGATCTGGACGTCAAGGTGATCCTGGAGCTTCAAAATACTTTATTTCTTTAGAAGATGATTTAATGCGTAAGTTTGGCTCGCCAAATTTGATGAAGAGGTTCAGAAAAGTCTGTAAAAATGACGAAGAGCTTTCGTTTAGGTGGATTTCCAAGGCTATAGAGAAGGCGCAACAACGCGTGGAAGCGTATAACTTCGATATCCGCAAGCAGTTATTGAAGTTCGACGATGTCATGAATGACCAGCGCAAGATAGTGTATGACTTGCGCCGAGAATTGATGAAGGCTACGGATGTTTCAGACAGAATAGCAAACATGCAAGATGACGTGCTGGATAGCATAATTGCGGTTATAGCGCCACAGGGCACCGTTCCAATGGAGTGGGATTTGTCACAGTTAGGGCAGCAGATGCAGAGTATATTCAAAATCGACATAGATAAAGATGCCATTGAAAATAGTGCATCGATGTCAGCAGAACTGTTGCGACAGAATTTAGGTGAAGTAGTTGCAGAGAAGCTGCGCGAAAAAAAGGAGAAATATGGAGCGGAGATGATAGCATACCTAGAGAAGGATGTTGCTATGAAAACGCTCGATGTAGCGTGGAGAACGCATCTTTTAAATCTCGAGCACTTGAGAAGAGGAATAAATCTTCGAGCGTATGCACAAAAAAATCCATTGAATGAGTATAAGTTCGAGGCATTCAATATTTTCCAAGAAATGCTTCATAAGGTGAAGGTTGACGTCTTAACACGTATATTTGGGTTCGAGATGGAAATACCAAAAAGAGCTGAAGAACAGGAACCGCTAATTGAATCTCCTGGCAGAGAACATGCTGAACAGGACGATACAAGCGGAAACAACGAGCCAGCGCGAAATGCAATGTGCCCATGCGGTTCTGGGAAAAGGTATAAACATTGCCATGGTGCATTGCAAATACGCTATAACGTGACAATTCCTGACGACAATGAATCTGGTGATGGCGAGACTCAAAAGGAAGCGCAAGCAGGCATAATGCCCCCAAAGCCAAATGGAAATGACGACCCTGCGAAGGTCTTGCATGATTATATAAAGGAGCAACGTCAGCAGGTTTTGACGGGAAAATGGGACGATGATGACGACAAGGGCGAATAACGTCATTAGATTGTGATTATTCTAAGGAGAATACCGTTATTGCCATTTATAATTGTGATGGCAATAATGTTTGTTTCTTTATTGACCTTATATTCAGTAAGTGGAGGGCACTTTGCACCGTGGTGCACGAACCAGGTCTGGAAAATGTTGCTGGGAGTAACCGTATTGCTTGTGGTTATGCAAATAAAACCTGAACTATGGCGAAAGTATGCTGTCGCTTTATATGTAATAAGTTTATTAGCCGTAATAGTTGTTGAGATAATGGGCAAAGTTTCTATGGGGGCTCAACGCTGGTTACAAATGGGCAACATAACCATGCAGCCTTCGGAAGCGATGAGGATTGCCTTAGTTCTGATATTGGCAAAGTATTTCTCCATTCTTACGGGTGACGATATAAGAATCACCAGAAACTTGATCATTCCTATAATAATAACTATTGTTCCTACAATTTTTGTGCTAGTGCAACCTGATTTAGGAACAGCGATGTTGCTGATATTGGTTTTAACATCAATACTCTTTGCTGTCGGCGTTCAGTATTGGAAGTTTTTGACTGCATTTGCCGGGATGGTGGGTGTTGCTCCAATATTATGGAATTGTTTATACGAGTATCAGCGACAAAGGATATTGATGTTTTTGTCGCCGGAGATGGATCCCAGCGGTGCGGGATATCACACCATACAAGCCAAAATTGCGCTGGGATCCGGTGGTTTTTGGGGCAAAGGATTCTTGAATGGGACACAAAGCCAATTGGACTTTTTGCCGGAAAAACACACTGATTTTATTTTTGTTGCATTTGGGGAAGAATGGGGATTTTTAGGATGCGTTGTGGTATTGTGTTTATACGCCTTGTTGTTGATTTATAATTACAAGGTCGCACTTAATTCCAGGAATAAATTTAATAGAATACTAGTCTTTGGACTAAATGCGATGATATTCTTTTATATATTTATAAACATTTCAATGGTTTGCGGTCT
>JAFSTL010000033.1 GCA_017450545.1 Alphaproteobacteria bacterium | reverse complement strand
ATTCACACAGTTTCACTTGCTTTTCACAAAGTTTTTCGAAATCCGACATGCTTTTTTCTTGCATTGCAAGCGAAAATAGTATATCAATATTTTTACGCAATAAAAGTATTTGCATAAATAAAAGTCTCCTTTCTTGAATTAAAAAAGAACAATTTAATTCTGGAGACTTTTTTCTATTAGCTCAACTTAAATCCCTTCGCTTATAACTAAGCCAACTTCTGTCCCATATGTCGTGAACTCGGATATGACATATCTTTTGGTTATATGGCTGTATATAATAGAAGAAGCATGATTGTTGTGGGTGATTTGTTTGTTTTTCACTGGAGTTGGGGCGCTAGTTAGAAAAGAATTATTGGATTTATTAAAAGATCCAAAAAGTTCTTTTGCCATATTTTTTCCTATATTTTTGTTTTTGGTCGTTTTTGTATTAGCTTCAAACAAAGATGTCGAAAACTCGAGCGTAGTGATTTTTAATCAAGACCGCGGAGTGCATAGCGTCAATCTATTGGATGATGTCGTGAATACGAACATTTTTAAAGAGTCTATATACGTTAAATCTGAAAAAGAATTGCAGAAGAATATCAACACTGAGAAAGCATTTATAGGCATAACTATTCCGGAAAATTTTTCGAAAAATATTGATTTAAACAGAAAATCTGACATATTAGTTGTAACAGATGGGCGAAGAACAAATGCTGCGACGATTGTTTATAGCTATCTTTCGCAAATCTTTGCAAAGTATCAATCGAAAATTTCAGATAAAGCAACAATGAATATACCCACAGTTTCTATTCGAACTTGGTACAATCCTAATAAAAATCAGAACTGGTTTTCAATAACTAATCTTGTTTGCATGATTATAATAAGTCAGGCGATTACGCTCACTGCATTAGCAATAGCTCGCGAAAAAGAGCAGGGGACATTTGACCAGCTTCTGGTTTCGCCGATAAAACCGCTTGGTATGCTTATTGGAAAAACAACGCCTAGTATTATAATCAGCCTGTTTATGGGCTTTTGTGTTATGTTTTTGGGCAGTTGGATGTATGGCGTACCGGTACGTGGAAGTTTGTTTTTGATGGCTATCGCAATGGTTGTATATGTTATTTCAGTTGTTGGGATTGGTGTTTGTATTGCTGCTTTTGCCAATACTCAGCAACAGGCGATGTTGGGAACTTTTGTTGTACAAATGCCAATAGCGTCGCTTTCAGGTTTAATGTCGCCGGTCGAGAGCATAGAAAATCCACTAATGAAAGCCTTTACAAAAGTTAATCCAATGGTTTATGGTAATAAGCTAGTAAAAGGCATAATGATAAAAGATATGACATTTTTTGACGCGTTGCACAGTATTATTCCGATAATTCTGATAGGCGTATTTGTGATATCGCTTGCATGTGTTGTTTTTTCTAAAAAGCACAGGATAAAGGTTTTCTGATGGCGACAGGGAAAAATCGAAACAAGCGTCGGGTGGAACGAGAAAAAGCCATTGAAAACAAACGCTTAAGAAACAGTATATTAGGTGTTTTTTTTATACTATTTGCGGTCACTGTTACAGTTGCTTTGATTTACCATAATCCGAACGATAATACATTTTTGACTGCCTCTCCATATTCTACTGAAAATATACTTGGCGCTTTCGGTGCATATTTGTCTGAAATCGCTTTTCAATTTTTTGGATTACTTGCTTATTTGATAACTCTTCTCTGTTTTGTGTGGGGTATAAACTACCTTAGTGGCAAAATCCGATACATACGACACCGAGTTTTAACATTTGTTGTTTTTGTTATACTTGGCGCGATTGTTTTTAACGTAACTTCTGCATATTCAACAATAGAAAAACTGCTTCAAAGATTTTCTATGGATTTTTACGCAGGTGGATGCATTGGATATATTTCATCGAAATGGATTTTTATTGATATATTGCATCAAGAAAACATACCTTGTCAGTTGGTATACGCAACGCTATCGGTTATTTGGCTTTTGGTTGCAAAGCGTGCATTGTTTGTCGAATTTGATGTGATATTTAACAATATACCAAAGTTAACTCGCAAATTAGCGGTTGTAATGCCAAGCATTCCAAAATTAACAATAAAAAAGCAATCAGAAAGCATGGATGAAAAAAATAATGAAAAATCTGAAGAGGTGTCTGAAACAACTCATGAAATGCCCAAATTTAATTTTGAAAATGGCGTATATACGTTGCCAAATGTCGAACTTTTGGATAAGCATTCAGAAAAAGATTGGAAGCAAGATGAGGGCAAAATAAGTTTGATGTCCGCGGAGTTGCTGAATGTTTTGGAAGAGTTTGGCGTCAATGGTGAAATACTGAATGTGCGTCAAGGACCAGTCGTGACGATGTTTGAATTTCGACCGGCGCCGGGGATAAAGACTTCGCGAGTAATCAGTTTAAGTGACGATATAGCTCGCTCAATGAGTGCTATATCTGCGAGAATATCGACAATACCTGGGCAAAATGCGATAGGTATTGAGCTTCCGAATAAAAATCGTCACACAGTGTATCTCAAGGAATTGCTTTTGTCTGATGAGTTTAAACGGATGACGACCGGTATTCCGATAGTTTTAGGAAAAGATATAAGCGGAAATCCAGTGATGGCTGACCTTGCAAAAATGCCTCACCTCTTGGTTGCGGGAACAACAGGGTCGGGTAAATCTGTTTCCATTAACGATATGATTTTATCGATTTTGTTCAAATTTACTCCGCAAGACTGCAAGTTGATAATGATTGACCCGAAGATGCTTGAATTGTCGGTTTATGATGAAATACCGCATTTGTTGACACCGGTTGTAACTGATCCGAAAAAGGCGGTCTTCGCGCTAAAATGGGCGGTTGCCGAAATGGAAAATCGGTATAAGCAGATGTCGCAGTTGGGGGTCAGAAATATTGATGGATTTAATAAAAAGATTGCCGAGGCAAAAGAAAACAGCGATTTGTTGGTGCGAAAAATACAAACTGGATTTGACCAAGAAACTGGGCGTCCAATTTTTGAAAATCAGCAACTTGAATTTGCACCTCTGCCGTATATCGTCATAATAGTTGATGAAATGGCAGATTTAATGCTTGTTGCTGGCAAGGATGTTGAGGCAGCAATACAACGTTTGGCGCAGATGGCGCGTGCAGCTGGTATACACCTCATAATGGCGACACAAAGACCATCAGTTGACGTTATTACTGGTACTATAAAAGCGAACTTCCCAACTCGTATTAGTTTTCAGGTGACCTCGAAAATCGATAGCCGGACTATTCTAGGCGAACAAGGCGCAGAGCAACTCTTGGGACAAGGTGATATGTTGTATATGTCAGGAGCCGGACGTATTTTGCGAGTACATGGACCTTTTGTTAAAGATAGCGAAGTTGAAAGGGTAGTAAATTTCATAAAGGAGCAAGGCGAGCCGGATTACGTCGATGTCGTTAGCGAGCAATTGGGCGAAGATGATGTTGCAGGAAGCGATGACAGCGGTGGTGATGATATGTACAAGAAGGCTATCGAAATTATTATGAATGACAGAAAGTGCTCTATTAGCTATCTACAAAGAAAGCTACAAATAGGCTATAACCGAGCCGCCAGGATAGTCGAAGAAATGGAGCAGAAAGGCGT
>JAFSTL010000032.1 GCA_017450545.1 Alphaproteobacteria bacterium | reverse complement strand
TATCTGGTTGTGGAAATCAGGCATTGTAAGGAAAAAACAACGGTATTAGTGTCCGGAATGCAGGCGTACGATGTGCGAAAAAGATTCGCGGATAAAATTCACAGACAAAGAAAGAGAAGCCGCGATTAATCTGTATCTTGAGGGGTGTGGATTTCGACGAATTGCGAGAATTATGAGTAAAATTTTCGGAAAAACTTATAGATATCAGACTATTGTGAATTGGATAAAAACTGCAGGTCTTAAGGTACTATAAGAGAAATCAAAACAAGAACAAATGGATGTAGTGGAGATGGATGAACTGTATACGTATTTTAAGAAAAAATAGCGAAAAACACGGGTTTAGACTGCCATAAATAGGAACAAAATGCGCATAACGGCGTTTAAAGTAGGTCCTGGAAAAGCCTAAGTTTTAAGAAAATTAATCGATAAAATAGGAGAAAATAACCTAAAGATTGTCCGTACTGATGGGAATTTTGCGTATGAAGAAGAGCTAGGTAAGAATTTTATTAAAGAAACGTAGTGAGCAAGTCGGAATTTATTTACAAAAAAGTTATAAGTTGTTTTTAAACTATTATTTGGCTCGATTACACACAAAGACTAAGTGTTTTAGCAAATCAATTCAGATGCTAGAGCTTTCTATCGCCTTTTTCTGCATAGCAGAATTCTTCTTTGTTAATATGCTTGCCAATCCCTATATTTTAAATGAGAAAACTTTTTAGGAAGAGAGAGTGTATAATGAATTTGATTTGCTTTTTTCCGGTTGCGTGAATGTTTTCCGGTTCGATAGTAGCTCTTGTGACTCCATTTAAAAATGGAGATGTGGACTTTGAGGCATTGGAAAGGCTCATAGAGTTTCAAATAAGCGCAGGTACTGATGCTGTATTGGTGTGCGGCTCAACTGGTGAGGGACTTTTGTTGTCTGATATAGAGCGAGAAAAAATTATCATAAATTCAATTAAAATTTCGGATAAAAGAGTGCCTATAATAGTCGGATGCAGTTCATGTTGGACTGAAGATGCAATAAAATTGGCAAAACAGGCCGAAAATTTGGGTGCTGATGGCATTTTGCTTATTGCCCCACACTACGTTAAACCGACGCAAGAGGGCGTTATTCAGCATTTTAAGACAGTTCATGACAAGACGAACATTCCTGTCATAATGTATAACAATCCTGGTCGTTGTGCTGTGGATATGACGATTGATACCATTGTCGAGATTTCAAAGTTATCGCGAGTTGTCGCTCTAAAAGATTCAAATACAAATCTTTCAAGGGTGAATTTTATTAAAAAGAAAGCATCTGGATTAAAGTTATTGTCTGGAGACGATCCAAGTTTTCCTGGGTACCTAGCGCATGGTGGGGATGGATGTATATCAGTGACAGCAAATATTGAGCCGGCATTGGTAAAAGAACTGCTCAATGCCTGGCATAGTCATGAGATCGGAAAAATGCAAAATATCGCAAATAAACTTGCTCCAATAAGCGAGGCTATGTTCATTGAACCAAATCCAATACCTGTGAAATATGTTCTATCTCAACGTGGATTTATAAAAAACGAGTTACGTCTTCCGCTTACTCCTGCGACGAAGACGCAATTTTTGGATAAATTGGTGACAGGTGAGCGTCATGCTGTTTAGTCCTCCAAGATCTTAAGAGCTTGATTATAAATTATCGATTGTAGATTTTCTGGTAGAACGCCACCGTAAGTCGTATCTCTTATTTCTTGCACTTTTCTTTCTAGTTCACTTTTGTTTGTCCCGTTGATGTCTTTTCCCCAATCAAAGACCGGCTGTGATATCATGTACGTCAGATTATTTACAACAATTTTTAAAGGATGTTTAATGTCGACAATTCCACAGATATGATTGAAGCAGGAAGGATTGTTGTCCGAATAATCTGTTGACAATATCCTTATTATCGGTGAAATATAGACTTGCGGATTTTGAGGTTGGTCGGAATTTCTCACTTCCTTGTATATACTTTTAACATCTTTATCCTTCAGTTTTTGAACTGTTGTAACGAATTGTTGCATATAACTTTCTAGATCTAGCGCTTTTGCATATTCCTTTATATCACTTATTGCTTTCTGTATTTTGTCATCTAAATCAGTAATTATGTCAGCATAGTCGTCGTTATAATAACGAAATACTGCATTGTATGTTCTATTAAATATTTCATCAGAACCAAATCCTCTATTTTTGACGAAGTTCCACTTTAGCTGATTTAAATAATTCCAGAGCACGACTGCATTCCAATTTTCTGGAGTATATTCAGTTTGCTCAGGGGTAACAGCAAATGTTACTGTATCGCCGCTGTTTTTATTAACGAACTCGCCAGTATCAGATAAACATTTTCCAATTGCTTCACCAATAACTTTTGTTATAGACTCTTCATATTTCGTATCCTTAATCCAGCTATCTTTATCTGCATCAACAATTTTGTTGTGCCCAATTATTCTCCAACTTTTCTGATTAAATTCGTTGATAGCTTCCGCAACACTCCAATATTGTTTTTTACATTCTGTGCTTTGAGCTTCCGAGTTAATTGCTGCAACAGTAGTGTATAAGCACAATGCACCTCTGAACACATTCTTCGTAGATACGATAATCACAATTAACCTCCTTTTCAAAAAATCGAGCATTCGCATTCCCTTTGCTCTGCCAGTCTATCACACATTTTGGCGAAATACAAATTGTTTTTTGCAACAAAACCAATTCGGCAAAAAGTTTTTTTACAGTTTCTCTAGCAATGCTTTTTTAAAATCTTCGTTCTCCGGAACCAGCTTTATTTTGACAACAGACACATCGTTTCTGAACACGGCAGGAATTTTTACAAAATCCTTCATAGTTGTAACCAGGGTTGCATTGACGCTTTTCGCCCCGTTACTCAGTTTTTGTATCTCGGTTATTGTATACGGGTGATGATCTGCAAACGACACGAAGTCAAGAACTTCATATCCGCATTCCACCAGTGTTTGCTTAAATTTCAATGGATACCCGAGTCCGCAAAAACCTACTACGCGGTTGTTCTCAACGGGCACAGAGTCCGTGATTTCCATCTTCGCACGAAATATTGGTATGGTTGATTTCATCGCTTTTATACGACTTTCCAAAGCCTCATTCTTTTCGCCTATAATCAAGGCTAGGTCAGATTTTGCTATTCCGGATTCAGGCAACTCACGAAGAGGTCCCGCTGGAAAAAGGTGTTCATTTCCAAACACCTGCCTTGAATCTATGACCAAAATTTTCAAATCTTTCTCGATCGAATTGTTTTGAAACCCATCGTCCATTATCAGAACATCAGCACCGCATGCTACTGCTGCTTTTGCCGAATTTACTCTGTTTCTGCCAACCCACGTCGGCGCAACATTCGCGGATAACAAAGCCTCATCGCCAACTTGTAAATATGAATGCAGATTAGTATCGACTCTAACTACGTTCTTTAGATATCCGCCGTATCCTGCTGTTAAGATTTGTGGGCTCTTATACTTCTCGCGCAGAAGGTTACAAACCAATTCCACTGTCGGGGTTTTCCCCGCTCCTCCTAAAACGACATTGCCAATACACACGACAGGTACATCAGCTTTAACCGGAGTTACGGAGTTTAAACGAACATTTGAAACAAACGAATACAGCCTGGACACTGGATCCAAAACTTTTACAACAACACTGTTTCCGTCATTCCAAAATTTTGGTGAACGAAGAAACCCCAACATAACGAACACCTCAAAAAACCAAATTGGAGCGGGTGATGGGAATCGGACCCACGTAACCAGCTTGGAAGGCTGGGGCTTTACCATTAAGCTACACCCGCAATCACATTGGTGGAAGGGGAAAGATTCGAACTTTCGTAGACTAACGTCGACAGATTTACAGTCTGTTGCCTTTAACCACTCGGCCACCCTTCCGACCCAATGTTTTTATCCTACCACATAACATAAATGTTCGTCAACAAAAATTTTTTGTGGGGATTGCTGCATAAGTTGACGATTTGCCAATCACGAGTTATCATAGCTGGTAGAGAGGGGATGGATTGATCATCGAGTTTTTATGGAGACGAATTATGAGGAATTTATTTTTGAAAACTTTAACAGTTGCTGGAAGTTTGTTTACTTTAATTCCAACGTCTAACGCAGATGATGGAGAAATACAAAAGAATGCGCAAAAATCAAAAGTTTATTTTACTCGCGACCTTAGCCCGGAAGGATTGTTGAAAGTATATAAAAAAGTAAATGATGGTATTCAAGGAAAGGTTGCCATTAAAATTCATACTGGCGAGCCGAAAGGTCCAAATATTTTGCCACTAGATATGGTAAAGACGCTGTATGAAGCTGTGCCGAACAGTACTTTAGTTGAAACAAATACCTTATACAAAGGGAAACGCTATACGACCGAAGATCATCGGCAAACAATTCATATTAACGGCTGGGATACTTTCGCAAAGGTAGATATTATGGACGAAGAAGGAACAGTAAATTTACCTGTAAAAGGCGGAAAACATTTTAAAGAAGTATCCATGGGCGGACATATTGTGAATTATGATTCAATGATTGTTTTAACGCATTTTAAAGGGCACGCGATGGGAGGATATGGCGGTTCTATCAAAAATATTGCCATTGGGTGCGCAGATGGACGGATTGGAAAAAAGCAGGTGCACGATGCTCCTGATAACGAGCACTATGACAAGTGGCTAATGGGAGCAAAGTTTATGGAGAATATGGTTGAATCAGCAAAAGCGACTGTGGATCATTTTGCCCCGCACATTGTTTATATCAACGTGTTGCGCCGTATGTCGGTTGATTGTGATTGCGCCGGCGACAGTGCAGAAGAGCCGAAAGCACGTGATATTGGCATTTTAGCATCTAAGGACATTTTAGCTGTTGACCAAGCATCTATAGATATGGTGTATGACTTGCCTGAAGACGAGGCGCATGACTTGAAAGAACGAATAGAGTCGCGCGAAGGTTTACATCAATTGGAATATGGTGATGAAATAGGCATTGGAACACGTGAGTACGAGCTCGTCGAGGTCAAATAGTCACGCCTGAAAGATTTCATGCAGTATATCAAATATCGCCGGTATCGTTTCAATAGTGTTAATTTGCTGGCGGTATTTGGAGGCGTTGTGTGTGCCATAGCAGTAATACATTAAGACTTTTCGCGCGAGTTTTACGGCTGTCGGTGTTTCATAGAAATCCAACATATAGTCCAGATGACGCTGAGCGATCTCATATTTTGCTTGATTTGTATGCGATTTTTCAGATATTGAATCTGTTTTGATAAATTCGTCAATATCACGCAAAACCCAAGGTTTCCCTAGCGCGCCACGCCCTATCATAACGCCGTCAGCTCGGCTTTCTTCTAAGGCTTGTCTGGCTGTTTGTTCATCTATAATATCTCCATTAGCTATAACAGGTATATTAACAGCCTCTTTAACAGCGCGAATATCTGACCAATTTGCTTTTCCAGAATATAGTTGCGAACGAGTACGTCCATGTATGGTTATCATCTGAATACCAGCACTTTCTGCAATCCGCGCTATAGTTGGTGCGTTTTTATGCTCGAAATCCCAACCTAGGCGCATTTTTAGAGTTACTGGAATTGGCACAGCATTTACAACCGCCTCAATTATCTCTGCTGCGAGTCGCTCATTTTTCATCAAAGCTGAACCAGCATCAGATTTGACGATTTTTTTGACAGGACACCCCATATTGATATCGAGAAATTTGGCACCCAAGTCGTAGCTCAGCCTTGCTGCGTCAGCCATCACAGAAGGCTCTGCACCGACGAGTTGAACAGACGTTAGTGGATCATCAGCATTATCCATCATCTTATGTGTGCGCATAACATTTCTGATAACCGCTTGACTAGCCACCATCTCACTAAACATCAGAAAATTGCCGAATTCACGCACTATCTTTCGAAATGGCAAATCCGTGACGCTTGCCATCGGAGCGAGTATCACACGGCTTTTCAGCTCAGTTGTCCCGAGAAGTATTGCCTTCATTGCTCTCCTCTTGTTGCTCGTCATTTTCGGCTTCTTCATTATTTTCTTCAGGCGCATCTTCGTTATGTTCGTCAACGGGCCGGTCAGAGAAAATCTCTATTGTTCTTTTATATTTGTCGCGGCTGAAGCGTATGTATGGAGTAGCTTTTCCATAATCTGCTACGCTATCAAAAAAATCTACAGTTAAATCATCTTCGCCACATCCAGGATACATCTCACTTTCCAACTTTGGCGGGAAACATCCCCACTCCATTTTGTGTATTTTTAATATTGTATCTGGCTCATTTCTTGAGGCACCTGTTCCTATATATTGCACAACTTTCAGCTTGTTACAATCTGTTATTATGGAATTTACAGCGTATGTTATATTTGTCTTATTGTTATAAAAATCCAGTAATACATATTCTAATCCCCGGTTTTGGGTTATTATTTTCGAGATATCCTTCGTATTTAGTAGACTTATGCGTACATCTCGTAGACTGTTATTTGAATTTATCATGCTTTCTATATTTTCAGCATCTTTGAAGTTAGTATTATTTAAGCTTATTGTTGCTATAGATGCGCTGTTATTTATTAAGTCTCTGCAATCCTTAGGCATGATTATTTCTGCCGGCGATGTGTTTAGATAAAAAGTATAGACATAGTCAATATTGTTTATTGTATTTATTATGTCTAATCCATTAAGACATCTCATATCAATATGTAAATCTTTTATGCTTTCATCTAATAGTATTACCATCGAATCCGCATAAGAAGTCTCGCTGTAATACGCCTTGTCTAGATAACATCTGTCAATATCAAGCCACGCTAAGTGTAAATCACCATTCTTGTCTGCATACGTCCCGACATCGATTATCCCAAATAATTTTTCTTGTTGACTTCCTGCTATAAATCCGCTTACCAGTTGTATTTCTTGTGTTGCATTTGCAAACAAATTTTCTGCATTGTGTATATCTTCCAATATTCTTTGGGCAGATTCTTCATATACTTTCGGATTCGGATACTCTTCCGCTTCTCCAACATACGTTATATTCATATATTCGTCAAAGTCCGCTGCACACATCTTCAAGTCTTCATATACCACTGCTTCTGCAAGCTTTCCATGCTCAATGTATATATTGATATTCGAGTTTGTTATTGTTGCGTTGTCGCTTCTATATGAGAACGGAGTATTTAAGTTGCTACTTATTATTTCTATTTTAGCAAGTCCATTTTCCTCGAATTCTTCACAAATGCGGCTGCAAGTTCCGGCGAAACTGGCTCCGTCTGTCATGATAAACTCTATTATGCCTAGATTTTTATCATATTCTTGTATATCACAAAACGCATCTTGTATTTTTTCAGCGTATTCTTTGCCATAAATATTTATAAGTCTTTCATTGTTGATGTATTCATTATAAAAATCATCCATAACTTTTTCAAAATCTAGCGCCTCGATATCATCTGCGCTTATTTCGCAACATATGAAATTAACCAAATTATACAATACAACTGCATTCCAATGTTCCGCTTTATAATCTTTGTACTCTTTATTCTCAAACGTAACAACACCGTCCTGCACTTTATCGTTCGCAAATTCATTTTTTTCGTAATAACAGTCTGCTATCGCAGTCGAAATCACGTTGTATATCGAATTTTTGTAGGTGCCCGCCTTAATCCAATCCGCGCAATTTTCAGAGTTCAATTTATAGACGACTTTCGACTTAAAACCTAACTCCATCACGAAATGTTCTACGTCATCCTGCGTCTTAAAAACATAGTCCTTCAGGCTAGCAAAACAACAAGAGCTAACCAAAAATATCGCTATAACACATTTTTTAATTCGAAACACCTTGTATCTCATAATATATGAACACCCGTGTTTATATTAACACATCTTTTTAAATATTGTCAATCCCAATTAATTCAGCTTTTTTCGTCTTATCCATTGCAAAAATATGAGTTGCAAACGAATTGATAAATGAACGGTTATGACTAACGCACAACACCGTACCGTCATATTCATTCAGGGCATTCGCGAGCGCTTCGGCGCTGGACATATCGAGGTGGTTCGTCGGCTCATCGAGCACCAAAAAGTTGCTTTTCTGAGCCAAAAGTGTCGCAATCGCAACTTTGCTTTTTTCGCCTCCGGATAGAATACTGACAGGTTTTTTGACATCATCTTTCGAAATCAGCAGACACCCCAAAATAGCGCGCGCTTGTTGTTGATTTATATCTTTGTTTAAGTTTAAGACATTTTCGAGTGCATCAAGCCTTGGGTCTAGAATATCTAGCTGGCTTTGTGCATAGTATCCAATCGACACATTATTACCAATTTGCATCTCGCCTGAAATAAGCGGTATTTCACTAACAATCGTTTTTAGCAACGTCGATTTGCCAATACCATTCGAGCCGATTATTGCAATCTTATTACCGCGAATTATGCGTAGGTCAAGACGTTTATTTAATGGCACTGCATCATATCCAATAGTTACATCTTTTAATTCCAAAACAACTTTTGCGCTTTGTTTTTTCACTGCCATTTTGAAAACCGGTTTTTGATCTGATTCTTCTGTATCTATGCGCTCTTCAAGTTGCTTTAATCGCTCTATTATCTTTAGTTTACTTTGTGCCTGCTTTGCTTTAGATGCCTTGTATCTAAATCTATCCACGAATTCCTGCAAATGGTCTTGCTTTTTCTTCAATGCTTCTTTTTGCTTTTTCGCAAACTCAGCATTCGCCTCTCGTTGCTCCACAAATGCGTCAAAATCGCCATTGTAAACCTTAACATTACCATTTGATATGTGAATTATCTGGTCAGATAAATTGTTCAAGAATTCTCGGTCATGCGAAACAAACAGCAATGTACCACGAAACGACCTAAGATATCCCTCCAACCACGTTAGACTTGGCAAATCGAGGTGGTTCGTCGGCTCGTCTAATATCAGAAAATTCGGTTCATTTATGAGCAATTTTGCCAATTCAAGCCTCATACGCCAGCCACCAGAAAGTATCAATGGCGACTTATCGAATTGCGATGCCTCAAATCCCAACCCGGTTAATACAACTTTCGCATCCGCTTCGAGTGCATATCCGCCTTTATCCGAAAACTCAGCCTCAATTGTTTCATATTGCGCGTAAACTTCATCTGAATAATTTGTTGCAACTTCGTTAAGCGCATTGTGCAATCTTTGCTGTAATTCACAAAGCGTCGCATGTCCGGAAATACATTCCTCTAAAATCGTACTTTTCGGATTTTCGTTTGGACTTTGCGGCAAATATCCCAAAACGCAATCCTTGGGAACAACGACTTCTCCATCGTCATATTCCTCTAATCCTGTCAAAATATTTATCAATGTTGTTTTGCCAGCACCATTTGCACCGACGATGCCAATATTGATGTTTTTCGGAAAATGATACGAAAAATCGCGAATAATAACGCGATCTCCGAATTTTTTGACAAGATTTTTGACGATAATCATATTTTATAAAAATGTCTTTATGCGCCTTTTTACCATCTCTTTTGCCATATCTCGCCCGGCGCCAAGGTATTTCCGCATATCTATACTCGACTTATTGTTCGCCAAATACTCTCGAACCGCGCCTAAAAACGCAATACGTATATCGGTATCGACATTTACCTTTGCTATTCCATTTTGTATTGCTTCTCTAATATCGCTATCCGTTATTCCATACGCATTTTGTATATTTGCACCATACGTATTACATTTTTCGACTGCATCTGCGTAAACCGACGATGCACCATGTAATACCAGCGGGAAATCGCCTACTTTTTCTTTAATTTTCTTCAGCGTTTCAATTGACAATTTCGGATTACCTGTCTTCCCTTTATTTACACCGTGACTTGTTCCAATCGCGACAGCCAAACTTGAAATACCAGTTTTTTCAATGAATTCCTGTGCCTGATTTTGATCTGTATAAAATGCTTTACCTTCAGCAACACTAACTTCGTCTTCAACTCCAGCTAATGTTCCCAGTTCAGCTTCAACAGAAACTCCGTATTTGCTTGCATAATCAACAACTTCTTTCGTTATGGCGATATTTTCTTTAAAATCCAACGAACTTGCATCAATCATAACTGAAGAAAATCCATTATCTATCGCTTGTTTGCAAATCTCGAAATCGTGTCCGTGATCCAAGTGCAAAACCAAGGGTACATCGGACTGTTCAGCTGCAACAGACACCATAGCTCTGATATATCCGAACCCCATGTATTTAATCGCTGACGAAGATGCTTGCAAAATAACAGGAGTATATAGCTCATTTGCACCTGCGACTATCGCCTGTATAATTTCCATATTCGTAAAATTAAATGCACCTATCGCAACTCTGTTTTTCACTGCATCTCGCAGAATATTGGCAGATGATACTATATTTTTATGTGCAAACATCCTATATCTTGTTTAGATACTTTCCTAGTCCATTATACCGCTTTTTCTCACGCTTTTGCGACTTGGTTTGTGATGAGTTTATTTTCGGCTCAGTGTACATATTTCCGCTTCCTCTTTGTATTTCTTGAAAATATACCTCTGCCCAAGAACGCCCTTTTGCATCTCGCTTATTTTTGCAATGCCGACCAATATATTGCGACAACTTTAAGCTATCCGCAACCAATGTCTGTACTCTAACCGGCGACGGCTTCATATGATGTATACCCAGTGCCTTCGCTGCACTATAAGACAAGTCAATTATTCGCCCTTTATATACAAAAGGTCCTCTGTCATCAACGACTACTATAACTGATTTCCCGGTTTTATAACTCGTTACTTTAACAACCGATGGTATCGGCAATGTTTTATGCGCTGCGGTCATTGCCAATTTGTTGAATTGTTCTCCACTAGCCTTTGCTTTGCCATGAAAATCATCTCCATACCAAGACGCAATCCCAACTTCATCATATTCATAATAGTTCTGTGGATGATGCCAAGCGCCTCTGCAATAATACGTCTTACTTGACATATGAACTGGTCCCACTGGCGTCCGTGTGGCGCATCCAACAAGAAAAATCAGGCTAATATACAGCAGTTTGTTACGCAAATGCGTGCAACTTTTCCGCATCTTTTCCTTTTCCAATAAATGCTAACGTCGGTTTTGTATTAAATATCTTCATTGCTAATTCCTTCAACGACTCAACCGATATTGCTTCTATTTTTTCGACAACCTCCGACGGCTCGACAATTCTGCCAAGATGTATATACTGATTTGCCATGCGTTCCATCCTGGTTGAAGAGCTTTCTAGCCCCATCATCAAAGATGCCCTAAGCTGCATTTTCGCTTTGTTCAGCTCTTCTTTGGTAATGCTATTTTGTATTTTTTCTAATTCGGCTATCGTCAACTTAACAACCTCTTCAGCTTTACTATCCTCGCAAGCGGCGTATACTCCAAACGTCCCTGTGTCTCTATAGCTTGTGCAAAATGAGAACACCGAATAAGCTAGTCCTCTTTTCTCCCTGATTTCTTGAAATAACCGTGAGGACATACCGCCACCAAGTATTGCAGAAAGAATAGTCAAATCATACTTGCGCTCATCTGTGTGACTAACTCCCTCAAATCCAAAAATTAAGTGCGTCTGCTCCAAGTCTTTTTGTTTAAATGAAAAACCTCCTCTGTATACTTGTTTTGCTACTGTCTCTATGTCAAATTTTGTCATTTTTGTTGTAAAATTATTAGCCAAACCGACCAGTTGTTCTTGTGAAATTTTCCCGCTAGCAGACAAAATCATTTTATCGGTTGAATATTTTGTCTTTAAATACATATCTAGGTCGGATGGTTTATATGACAAAATATTTTCTTCACTGCCGAGTATTTGCGTTCCAAGTTTTTCTGCTTCAAAACACTTCGCTTGGAACATATCAAAAACATAATCGTCCGGTGCATCATTTAACTGTCGTATTTCTTGAATAATCACGCCTTGTTCTTTTGTGAATTCCTCCGCATTAAAAGTCGAATTTTGTATTATGTCAGTTATAATATCAACCGCTAGCTTCACATCGTCTTTCAAAACTTTCGCGTGAAATGCCGTCACTTCCTTGCTCGTATACGCATTTATATAACCCCCAACAGACTCAATAGCTGACGATATCTGCAAAGCACTTCGCGTCGCTGTGCCTTTAAATGCCATATGTTCTAAAAAATGTGAGATACCGGTTTGTTGTTCGCTTTCATTTACCGAACCAACGTTAACAAACAAACCTATTGATACTGTTTCAAAATTCTCAATACTATCAGTCGTAACGGTTATTCCGTTGCTTAATTGCTCAATACTTACCAAGACGGCGCTCCAAATTCTTATACAGCGGTGTCATTTTAGCATACTTTGCACACATCCTGCAACATAGGATGTGTGCAGGGGCCTTAGCTTATTGATTCTTTCTCATAAAATGCTATGCAAGTCACTGGACTGTGGTCGTTAAAATCGATTTTTTTTACTATCCTGCTTGACCAATCATTTATGTTAAACCACCTATTATTTGCAGAATTAATACGAATATTTGCGGTAAAATGCCCCTTATATGGCTGCTCGACTGTGCCTATTAGCTTGTATAAAACATTGAAACCATCGCCAATATTTATTGTTAAGCTTTCAGAACATTCAACCGGTTTTGTTCGCTCGCTAGGACTATCTACCTTGAATACTAATAACTCTGGTAATGTAATCTGGTCATGCTTCTTATGAAACGTTGTATATTCCTTGCAATATTCACAAAGTTCCTCCTCATCGTCATATTCTGGCTCAATTGTATTTAATATTGTCTCTAAGAAGTTTGTCTCATCGAGACTGGTTATCAATGCCTTTTTGAGGTATTCACAGTGTTGTTGGCAGTTGTTGGTATAGCAGAATTCTCGCTCCCTCAGTTTCAAGTCAAAACAGTCAAGTTCGTCTAATTGTGTTTTTGCCCAC
>JAFSTL010000031.1 GCA_017450545.1 Alphaproteobacteria bacterium | reverse complement strand
TTTCATAAAGTTTATCGTCCCTTTATTTATTATCCATTTCCCTTCTGTGACTGTTATATTCATGCCAGGATTTATATTTATTGTTCCATCGTTCTGTATATCCTGTTGTACATCCATCACGTCAGCTGCCATTGTTCCGGTTGCTAAAATTGCTGATGAAAGCAACATTTTTGTGATATTTCTCATTTTATTCTCCTCTCTTACAAAATTTTGGTCTTGGGGCGAACCTGCTTTCAGGTCTCATCCCCAATTGTTTTTAGAATATCGTGAAAAACTTAAGAAACAGTTAATTTTTAAAAAAAAATAATAAATACAATTTTAAATAAATTTTATTTAAATCTGCTACCCCATCGCTCAACAAAACCAAACATCAGACATGTCCAAATTTTACCCTACGAGAATCACTTGTTTAGGGGAGGGGGAGAAGGTTTGAGAGAGATATTCAAATTATGGTTCGAGAGTGAGATAATGAAAACAATGAGTGATAAGCAATAAGCAAATGATGATAAATAAGATAATGACGTTGCTGGTCATGATTGCGATGTTACCGGCACATGCTCTAAAGATTGAGATTAATAAAGGGCAAGTTGCGCCTGACCCAATAGCTATTGTAGATTTTTATGGCGAAAATGGAGACGATTCGGAGACAGGAACCGAGATTGCACAGATAGTAAAAACTGACTTGGAATTGTCAGGATTATTTCTTCCTATCGATTCCGCTAGTTTTATAGAGTCCAAGGAAACTTTATGCAATAAGGGAGCTAATATAAAAAATTGGAATATTTTAAATGCAAGATTTTTGGTATACGGGAAAATAACCGGAAATTTCAAGATAGATTTTGTGTTGGTCGATGTTGTTACTGGGGATAAAATGCTTTCGCTGAATGTTTCTGGAACACAGTCGAAACTCAGAAAAGTTGCACATATTATCGCAGATCATATATACGAAAGAATAACCAGCGAAAAGGGATATTTTAACACAAATATTGTGTATGTTGAAACATCATACAATAAAGATCCAACCAAGAGGAAAACGCGTTTAGTGCGGGTCGATCAAGATGGGCATAACCGCCAGGAATTGACTGATGGATCTGAGCTGGTATTAACGCCTAGATATTCTAGTGATGCAAAAAAAATTGCATACATATCCTATAGTGATAAGGCAAAAGATGTATTGGGGAAGTCAGCGCATGTCTATATAACAAATGCAGATGGACGCCGAAAAGATTTGATGTTAAGCAAAGACATCATGAAATTGCTGATAAAGAAAAATCATGGAAATCCTGTGCAGATGACGTATGCTCCCAGATTTTCGCCGGATGGGGAAGATGCAGTTTTGGCGATTATAATTGACGGAAAATCCGCGATATATAAATACAATTTTGCAAGCAATAGATTAACTCAGTTAACTGAGCATACGTGCATAGATACTTCGCCTTGTTTTTCTGATGATGGGAGCAAAATTGTTTTCACATCAAACAGACAAGGGCGAGAAACAATATATATCATGAATTCCGATGGCTCAGAACAAACGCGTATCAGCACCGGAGAAGGAAAATATTCACAACCGATATGGTCTCCTCGTGGTGATTTGATTGCATTTTCAAAGCAAGTTGGACGACAGTTTTATATAGGGGTTATAAAACCGAATGGTTCCGGAGAACGGCTGATTACGAGCGGATATCTGGTTGAGGCGCCGTGCTGGACATCAAACGGGCGGTATCTGACATATTCAATGGAGGTAGCTCCTGGTGCTAAAACACAAATTGCAGTCACAGATATAACTGGCTACCATACGCGAATTGTAAAGACAAAAGCAGATGCGGCGTATCCAGCATGGTCTCCAACTGTTGGAGCAAATGATAGATGATATTTGTATTAAAAATTGTAATATATTATCTGTTTTGTATATTTATTGCATCATACATGTCATTATTGGAGCGAAAAATTATAGCTCGAGTGCAATTGCGACTTGCTCCGACGAATTGCGGCGTTGGGGGAATATGTCAGCCAATAGCTGATGGAATAAAGCTGTTTTTTAAGCGCGACGCGTTTGTCGGACATTCTTCTAACGCGATAATCGGCATTTGTGTATTGTTTACAACAGCGTTGTGTCAATTGACGATAATTCCAATAGCAGGAGAGATTTTTTCAATACAGTATGGAGCAATATTAATCATATTGACTCAATCTATAATAGTTTTCTCAGAAGTTTTGATAGGTACAAGCTCAAATTCAAAATATGGGATAATTGGTGGAAACCGAGCATATCTGCAAAACTTAGGCGGGCACTTATCGCTGATGCTTTTAATGCTGATCGTGATAAAAATGTCTAGTGGAACAAACCTGATCAATTTCATCAGTATGCCACGTGACATGTCGTTTTATTTACATTGCATTCCACTTGCAATATTATTTTTCATAACGATTTTAATTACAGGAAGCAGAGTTCCTTTCGATTTTACAGAAGCCGAATCTGAACTTGTTGGCGGAGCATATGTTGAATATGGCGGAATTTTGTTCGGAATGATATATCTAACAGATTATTTAAATTTACTTTTTTTGTCCTTCATATTTTCAGCACTATTTTTGAGTGAAACCGATTTTACATTACTAAACATAATAAGCTTATTTGTAAAAACAATTTGTATTGTCTCCATTGTCACAGTAATGCGAGCAATATTGCCAAGATATAAACAAGAACAAATGATAAGGATAACTTGGAAGATACTTATTCCTGCGGAAATAATACTCGGAATTATGTGAGAATGGGGACTTGCGTCGCTTGAGAATTTTTGTTATAATGTCGCTGTGGTTTTTGAAAATTACAGTACGTAATGGATACCTTAGAAAGAGTAAGAAAGATAATCGTTGGAAATTTAAAAATAGACGAATCGAAGGTTGTTGAAAATGCAACATTTAAAGACGATTTAAGCATGGATAGTCTCGCGCAAGCTGAGCTTATTATGGAATTTGAAAAGGAGTTTGGAATTGAAATTCCCGAGGAGGATGCCGAGAAACTAGCAACGGTTGCTGATGCGGTGAAATACCTGGATTCACTCGAGAAATAAGAGGATAAATTGAAACGGCGCGTAGTAGTCACGGGTATGGGGTGTATTTCCCCGCTTGGATGTAATGTCGAAACGACATGGTCACATTTGGTTGATTGCCAAAGCGGCATAAGGCAAATAGACACATTCGATACGGCTGGGATAGCCTCCAAGATTGCCGGAATGGTTCCCACAGGGGAAGGCGGATTTGATCCTGATAAGTATGTTTCCCCTGCTGAGCAACGCAGAGTGGATAAGTTTATCGTATACGCCCTTGCGGCTGCTGCTCAGGCAATGGAGGACTCTGGATTTCGTGACTTTACGGACGAGCAGAAGGAAGAAACGGTAGTCTTTGTTGGCTCAGGAATAGGCGGCGTTTCTCGATTGTATGAGACATCAGTCACTTTGCATGATGAGGGAGCGCGACGTGTCAATCCATTCTTTATTCCTTCGGTTCTCGTAAATTTAGCTGCGGGGCATATAGCCATTAAATATGGATTTAAAGGAGCGAATTACAGTGTTGTATCTGCTTGTGCTTCAGGTATACACAGCATTGGAGAAGCTTACAGATATATTCGAGATGGCTATGCTGAATACGCCGTTGCCGGGGGAGCGGAATATGCGGTGTGTGCTCTCGGTGTTGCTGGATTTTCAGCGGCGCATGCATTATCAACAAAATATAATGACACTCCAGAGAAGGCATCGCGCCCATGGGATAGAGGGCGTGACGGTTTCGTGATAGGAGAAGGCGCAGGCATTATAACGTTAGAAACATTGGAGTCAGCGCAGAAGCGAGGGACCAAAATATATGGAGAGATAGTGGGATACGGTGCGTCTTGCGACGCCTATCACATAACAACTCCTGCACAAGATGCATCTGGAGCGATACTTTCAATGAAACGGGCTTTAAAAGATGCAGGAATGTCGCCTGACGACATAGGATACATAAATGCGCATGGGACATCGACAAAATCAGGCGACGAGGCGGAAATACGAGCCGTGAAAACAGTGTTTGGCGAAAATGCGTATAAGATAAATATGTCATCGACAAAATCAGCTATTGGTCACTTGCTTGGCGCTGCAGGCGCAGTTGAGACGATAATATGTCTCAATGTTCTTAAAACGGGAATTATACCACCAACGCTGAATCTTGAGGATATAGATGACGGCTTCGATATAAATCTGACCCCTCTTGCCCCACAGGAACGTCCAGTGAAATTCGTCATGAACAACTCGTTTGGATTTGGCGGAGCGAACGGGACGATGATATTGAAACAGATATAAAAGCACGTTTGTCTTTGATAATGGGGTGAAATTTTGTTATAATAGACACAGGAAGGTTGGTTATTGTTGATAAACAAGAATGAAAAAATTTCTTTTAGTAACGTTGTTGACGTTGAATTATGAAGCATATACAAGCGAAGTGTTAAATGTTTACGCAGCAGAGGAAAATAAAGAAGCACCAAACATAAAATACACAAAACCAGATCATGAATTTACAAAAGATCTATTAACGTCAGACAAAATACATAATCTGACAAACAACATAAGGAAAAATGGTTCTAATCTCGAAAGAAACGATGAACCAATGGACAATGTGGAATGCATTGAAAAGTTTAAATGCTATTTTAACTCGACAATGCAAGCATTACACGCTTCACCTAGCATACGCCGTATGGTTGAGAACTTAAGCAAACTCGAAGACAAGAAAAATTGGTATATAAGTGGAGAGATAAAAGAAATATTTGATGCAATAGAAAATGGGACATTGAATGCTCATATAGAAGGTGCTGAATATGGTCAACCAAATGACAAATACGAAGCGACGATAAAATCTGTTGCAACCAGATATGCAAACACAATAAAAAAATTTGCTCAGAAACTGAAGAATAACGAGGTCGAAGAACAAATACAAATCAGAAAGGATGAAGCCAAAGAATTTGGAGAACAATATACTGACGAAGACGCAGAAAAATACAGGCAAAATTACAAACTTTCAATTCCATTAGATAAACATCAACGCGGTCCACTCCTTCAAACATTAGAGGCAATTTTAAACGCATTGTCATTTGAGGCAAGAGATCGAAAATACACTGATATTCCATACGGCTTTATTCAAGAGGCATTTAAAGAATGTGAAGCGCAGCATAAAGAGGTTCTACCGGCACAGATGCAATTAATGTTGATTATGGACAATACACGCGAAAAACGCTCAGTGAGCGATAATATAAGATTATATTTTACGCTAGGAGTACCACAAGGCAAATGCAAAACACCAGGGTGCACAAATAAAC
>JAFSTL010000030.1 GCA_017450545.1 Alphaproteobacteria bacterium | reverse complement strand
TGTAACGCCGATGTGACAGTGTATAAGGATATAAATTATGGAGGTGCATCAATAAAATACGGTGTTGGGGCTCATAATTATAACGAGATCAGGCGAAATAACCCGGGTGATGATGATATCAGTTCTGTAAAAATTGACCCTGGATACAGAGTGATACTTTATTGGGATCCGAATTATAAGGGGCGCTCGTTAGTTTTGACAAGGGATACTCCTAATTTTCTGATTTATGGCGCAAATGACCAAACATCTTCGCTTCGCGTCGAGAAGATTGCTGTAAATGGATTATTTAAACGGTGGACAAGTGCGGGGTATACGGGTAGTGCTTCGACGTGGAAACTTGGCGAATACAAAAGTGTTAACGGCGATTTTGCGTCAATATTTGTTCCTAAAGGGTTTTCAGTGACGCTGTTTAGCAAGCAAAATTTTGCCGGCAATGTGATTGCTTTGCGCGCACAAGATAGTGATATATGGATAGATGAGTTAAAACCGATACTTTCTGTTGTGAAGTCTCTTATCGTTGAAAAGAATGAATAGATATGCTGCATAAATAAAGTTGTCGCAAAGCATTGCACTATTCGATAAGCAATTAGGAATTGCTGCCCAAATTCACACTTCTTTAACATTTTTAGTTGATATAAAATGCATCTTTCTACTAAAGAACGCTTTTGTATCGCAATTATCTATGTTTTAAAGAATATGTTTTAAAGAAAAAAAAAAATATGAGATGGAGTTTTTGCTTTTGTTTTGTCCTGATGGGCATGCCTAGTGTTGCGATAGGGACAGAAAGAGAGATGGGGGTTGGAATTGCTGCGGGGATTGCGTTTCACAAAGTGAAAGTCAAAAAGTCCGAATTGGTCCCTGTCGAAGAACTGGATGAGGAGGGATTGCGAGAGCTTGAGGAGGAATTGAAAAAATTGATGGAAAAGCTAGATAGCTTAGAAACGCCTGACCTTTTGAGAAAATTTTTGCAGTCAGTTTTAGATGCTGGGGTTGGATTTCTGATGTATAAATCCGCTCACAGTGGCGCGATGCGCGTCGTCGGACACGCTGTAAGAGTAGGTGAGGCAGGAGATGTTGTAACACTATTTAGACTTTTAAGAGAAAAGTACCAAAGCTTGGTGAAAAACAGGCGCGGAATGTTGTTCAAATATCACCCAGATAAAGCCCCTGCGCATTTGAAAGAGGAATACATGGAGAAGTTCAAAATGTATCAGACTGCTCTTGACCTGTATACATCGAAGCTCGAGGTGCCCTTTGGAGAAGCAGTGCGAAGCAATTCAAATCAGATAAATTTGAATATATACGCCCTTACCGATTACGAGAAAAAGGTCTTGAAAACGTATTACAACATGGATTTTGTTGCTATTACTGCCGGAGGAGATGCCCCTGCGAGAGACAGGTACTGGAACGCGGTTAAAGACGCAGTGAACAAGGCTATCAGGCTCAACGCCGCTTTGGGTGGTGATATTGGGAAGCTGGACGGAATGCTCTCTAGAATAGCAGCAGCTGCCGCTGTCCCGATCGTAACTGACATTAATCGCAATATTATTTATGGTGACGTTAATTTTGGGGAAGCTGGTTTGGTTGGCCATCTAGTGCAGGATATGCAAGACTGGTCAGTTCAGACGTATGGAGACATCTTCAACGAAGAGGCAGAGTTGCTTGATGAAATCGCGCACTGTAATGCTGAGATATCGGAAAAAAAATCGCAAAGAAAGGAAGGTACAGCCCCAAAGGAACTGAAAGTCTCGAAGAGATGCGCTAAGCCGATAGTAGAACTGGAAGGATTCAGGGAGTATCAGCGAGGCAAATTTGTCGCTGGGGCAAAAGTGACGCTTGGAACAACTTTCGGCAAGGTTAAGTATTGCAACGATGCTTATGTCGCAATGGCTCCGATGCTCGGCGTGAAAGTTGGACAAAGGCTGGTTCTTTATGGCTTGGGTGGCTTTATGTTTCAGCGGCTGGTCTCACCATTGGTCGGCGTCGGTATCAAGTTCAACTTGTCCGACAGGTTTTATGCACGACTTGAAGGCAACAGATGGTCGAACAAAAAGGTTCGGGCAAATGTCATAAAGCTCGGCTTCGGTTGGAGACTGTAAGCCCACTGAGGAGGGAGGTTACGCCTCCCTTTGGTTATTTCTTCTGTATGCAGATTGTCTCTATGGGAATACCGAATTCACTTTTGTGAGTGTTTAGAACGATGTGGCTTGTGATACTTGAAACAACATTGCTATTTTGGAGCTTATTCTTCAAAACCTTTTCGTATTCTCTCAAGTCTTTTGCAACTATGCTCAGGATGAACAATTCGTTTCCAGACGTTGAAAAACATGTCCGGATATTCGGTTCTTTCTCAACAATTTTCAAAAAATCATTAACAATTGGAGACGCTTGAGACACAAGTGTTACAGTGCAAAAAGCTTTTATACTGAACCCAGTAAACTCTGGGTTTATTTCTGCGTGATAACTCAAAATCGCACCTTGCTTTTCCATAAGTTTTAATCTTCTTAAACAAGGCGGAGCAGAAATACCAGCTCTTTTCGCCAGTTCGACATTCGTCATTCTTCCATGTTTTTGCAAATTGCTGAGTATCGCAATGTCAATTTTATCGAAATTCATTTTGAAAATTTAAAAAACTATTTTATAAAAATATAGTAACATTTTGAGACAATTTTTAAAGATGAAAAATTCAAATTTCTTCAACCATTAGTGTTATAAAACATCTCAATTCAGCTTTTTTGGGCAACAAAAATATCTAAAATTTTATGGGACTTTTTTTGCTTTGCCAAGCACAACAATTTTTGCAAAGATGAATGTATAGCCATCATTCAAATGGGAGGGAAAAATGAGACAAAGATGGACATCAGAAGAAATTAACCTCATAAGAACTGGATTTTTAGCCGGGAAATTGGTTAAAACAATAGCCAGCGAGGTTGGTCGAACGCCAACAGCTGTTAATAAATTTTTGAGCCGTTCTGGCATACGCACCAGACGTTGGACTATTGATAGAACTAGAACGAGAATTTCATCTATCGATGTTGCAGTAAATATGCAGCACCCCAAAGAGCAAATCAGAACAACCGAAGTTGTGACTAAGTTTCAAGAAGTCGTTGGATTCCTGAAAGCAAACGGGTATACCGTTTCGAGGAATGAGCAAAGCTCATTTGCGCCGATGTGTCACTATAAGCTGAACAATATGCCGACATCAAATGTCAAAATGCTGTTGATAGCCAATCGGTTACGTTGCGAAAACCATCAACCGGTGTTCGCGGTTCCAGAGTTGTCGTGGGTGTGAACACGAGTTCGCTTGACACTGGTGAAGTTCTTCTATTCAGAAGAGACCTGCATCTGTAACTTCAGTCGCATACACCATAAGGAGAGCTTTTCCTTCATGAACTTTCAAGCGAACAGGCTCGTCGCTAACACGGTTAAAACACGAATTTTGACCTGGAAACGCTGTTTCAAAATCTGCCAGTTCCCATTTAAGCCCTTGGGATGATAGTCGACAGTATGGTATTCCTATTATTGATACTTTTGTCCCAAGCGGCAACGAGAAGATATTGCTTGAATCTAAAATATATCCTATCACATCATCAGCTATGAAAACATTATTTGTTCCCTGCATAAATATGTTTATATTGTTTATTATGTGATCGATATGTCCGCCATTTACGCCCAAAATTATCATCGGCATCAAATCGTGCTTTGTCATATATCGGAGAGCCTTTTGAAAATCAGACAGGCTTTGGTCTTCAACTCTCTCGTATTGCAGCAATGTCAGATATGAATGATTAACGCTGTCTAGGTCGCCAATCACTAAATCCGGAGCAACATTCATGCTTATAAGTTTATTCGTTGCTCCGTCGGCCGCTATTACAGGCAATTGTGATTCAGCAAAAAATTCAGCTTCAGGTAGGTCTCCATCTAGACATAAAACGGATTTATATCTTGCTAAGTCAATATATCTGTTTAGTTTAAGCAGTCTTTGCATATTTTCTTTTTAATATTATCAGGACAATGCTTGTTAGCAATGCAACTATATTGCTTATGGCCACCATTTTGTCTTTCATTATAGTTCCATAAACAAGCCAAGACGCGGCGCATACAAAGCAATTCCAGAGCATTACGCTTGACAAATCGTTTGCCGATTTCGTCCTATACGTTTTGTAGATCTGCGGTATTAAACCAATTATCGTTGTGACTAATGCTATATACCCAAATACATCACATATCAATTGTAATATTTCCACTCTATCTCCATTTTTATACGCCTGGGCATTATACTGTATAATACCCAGGCTTTATAATAGATAAACTACTTTTCGTTTTCAGGTTTTTTGTCCAAAGCCACTCCAAGTATATCTCCGAGACTTGCTCCGCTGTCAGCTGAACCATATTTTTCCAAAGCCTCTTTCTCACGCTTTACTTCCAGCGCTCTTATCGAAAGGTTGACTCTGCGTGTTCCTCTTTCAAATCCCAAAACAAGCGCCTCGATTTTTTCTCCAACAGCGAACGCGTCGGCTTTGCGTTTTGATTTGTCATTTGAAATATCGTTGACCTTTATAAATCCGGTTAAACCATTATCCAACACAACTTCCAGTCCGTTATTATGAAGTTCTTTTATTTCAGCAACGACAATATTGCCTTTTTTCG
>JAFSTL010000003.1 GCA_017450545.1 Alphaproteobacteria bacterium | reverse complement strand
TATAAGGATAAAGACGGCAAACTACATTTGGCTTGGGTGGATGTTGATGACGCATATTTAGATAAAGCGTATCTAAGCTCAATCGACAAAAAGACTGAAGTGACACTTCGTTTAGGTTGCGGTTGCGATTTATATGCAGACGAAGATTGCTTTAGAAAAGTCACTGTTACAGGAAGTGCCGAACAAGAAGACGGGTTGTTCATGATGAATTTAGCGAACGCAAAAAGCAAAGAACGTGGGACTATATATATACCACATAGCTATTTCGTACAATGCAGCGATTCAATAAACTGTATACACATGCAATGCAAAATCAAAACTAAAGCAACACAAATATACAATCTAATCAGCCTCAATAAAAACCTCACCGAAGCAACACTGCGAATAGAAGATTCACCCAATATTAAAGACGTATTAATTCTAATAGACGATAATCCAAATTTAACGGAGGCAAACATAACCATGATACTCTCCGAACTCAAAACCATGTATAACATAATGACGAACGACACCAACCTAACAGACGTTACTATAAATTTTCACCACAATACAAAAAATCTAGCAGAAGTATCAAATCTATTCGGAGGCTGTGAGGCATTAAAAACTGTGAGATATGTTGACACAGAAAACGGTGGAACAAATCTACTCAAAAACAAGCACAACCTATTACCAACGAAAGAAGTTTATGGAGACGGTCCGGACTTAGACACCATAAAAATAATATTTGATGAAATAACAGACTACAAATAACAACAAGAGCTCTGCGAGTGCAGAGCTTTGTTTGCATTGCAAACCAAAGTGGATTAAAATCTATGTTGTCACTGTTGTGAAATTTCATATGTCACGTTTTATATTTGTCACTGGCGGGGTTATGTCGTCGTTGGGAAAAGGCATTGCTTCGGCGAGCATTGGTGCGTTGTTGCAACTTCGCGGATATTCCATAAAGATGAAGAAATTGGATCCATATATAAATGTTGACCCGGGAACTATGAGCCCATACAAGCACGGCGAGGTTTTTGTTATGGAAGACGGGTGCGAGGCAGACCTTGATTTTGGGCATTATGAGCGATTTACCGGGACTTGTTGCTCCAGAGAAGATTCGTTAACTACCGGTCGAGTATATGAAAAAGTCTTACAGAGAGAGCGTCACGGAGACTATCTCGGCTCGGATATACAAGTCATCCCGCATATCACGAATGAAATAAAAAATTTCATTATCAAAAATTCCGACAGCGTTGATTTTACGATATGTGAAATTGGTGGCACAGTTGGCGATATAGAAGGATTGCCGTATATCGAGGCGTTGCGACAGCTGTCAATGGAGCTGGGCAGAGAGCATACGATGCGCATACATCTGACGTTTTTGCCATATATCAAAGTTGCCGGGGAACTGAAAAGCAAGCCGACACAACATTCCGTTAGACGCTTGCAGAGTATGGGCATACAGCCGGATATCCTCCTTTGCCGAAGCGAAAAACCATTAACAGATGAAATAAAGGCAAAGTTATCGATGTTTTGTAGCGTCCAAAAGGATAATGTAATGGCTGCGCTTGACGCGGCGAATATTTATCTCATTCCAAACCAATATCATCTCGAGGGACTTGATAGGCAAATTTGCAAGCATTTCGGGCTTTCGAATGAGGAAACCGAAACGCAGGTCGAAGTTGCTATAAAAAACAAATGGGCAAGGTTAACAAAAATAATACAAAATCCGAAGCATGCTATCAAAATTGCTGTGATTGGCAAATATACGAAGTTGAAGGATGCTTATCTTTCGTTGACGCAATCAATAGCGCATGCTGGATACGCCAATGACGCAAGGGTTGATATATCGTGGATAGATGCCGAGGATACGCTGGAAGTTATCGAGAATCAATTAGAAGATGTGAAGTGCATCATTGTTCCGGGCGGGTTTAGCTCGCGTGGTATTGATGGGAAAATGCACGCGATAAAGTATGCGAGGGAGCATAAGATACCGTTTTTGGGAATATGCTTGGGGTTGCAACTGTCGGTCATAGAGGCTTGCCGAAATATTGGCAATCTAAAAGATGCGACGAGCCGAGAATTTACTGATACTGGAAATTTTGTCATAGATTTTATGAAAAATTGGGTAAAACAAGGCGAAACGGAAGTGCGTGCCAAGGATGGAAACAAGGGGGGTACGATGCGCCTCGGCAGCTACGAATGCAGACTCGTTGAAGGAACTCTGGCACACAAGATTTATGGCAAAACAGATATAACCGAACGACATCGTCACAGATATGAAGTTAACTATGCACAATACAAAGACGTTATAGAAGCGTCGGGCATAATCATATCCGGAACGTCTATTGATGGGACTTTGCCAGAGGTAATAGAGCGCCACGATCACCCATTTTTCATAGCAACGCAAGCGCATCCGGAATTCAAGTCGAGCCCGCTCTCGCCACATCCATTGTTCTATTCACTCATAAAAGCAGGACTTGAGGCGGAATAGGCAAAACGGACACCATCTCAAGCAACGGTCATATCAGTTATTGAGGCAGGACCAAAGCAATTCCATAGGTATCCCGTGGAATTGCCTTTAACTGACCCGAAGAATGAAAGTTTCACGAGGAACAAACTTTCAATCATGCACAGAAGTCACGAAAAACAGACAAAAATATCATCACTTACCCATGCTATCAGTTTTTTTCAACAAGCTCATTGCTCGTTTGCCTCATCAGTCTTCTCTGCAGGCTCTGCATCAGGAACGTCTTTCTGTGCTTTTTTCTCTAAATCATCCATAGCCTTTTTATTTTGATCAATAAAGCCAGCTATATCAAAATTTTGGCGATTAGTCACAGAAGATGTCGGGATAACATAGTTTTGTCCGCCGATTGATTTGTAAACCGTCTGTGATGCAACTAATGGCGCAACAAGTTCATACATGTTGTTTATGATTGATGCAAGACTTTTCTTGGCATTATCCACCGTTTTTTGGGTAGTCGTCGTTTGCGTTCTTGTTAACTCATTTGTCACTTTTGAAATTTCATTCGTCATTTGATCAAAAGATGCTTTCAAATTAGTTAACTCTTGCTTTACGGCTTCATAACCAGTATCGCCTGCATACACAACTCCACATAACGAACCAAAACTCGTCAGCACCAATTTTTGAACCACTTTCATGACAGTCTCCCTCTGTTTAAATTCTTCCATATCTCCATACTACTGGCAATTTGTTAATTTTTCGTAAACTTTTCAGAGAAAACTCAGAGAAAGAATTTTCAACAAACAATTCTCGAAAACGCACTTTTCAGAAAGTTCATTCAGCGATATCCAAAATTGAGGTTATCTATAGCCTTAGAATTACTGCGTTGCCAAAAAGTGTGTCAGTATTTTTATGACGTTTTATGAAACATAATTTATGCACAATATGCTATGCTTGTCACAGGCGTTCTGAAACAAATGGTTATATGGAAGTTTGCTTGTTCGAGCCTGAAATAGCTCAAAATGCAGGAACGATTGCACGCCTTTGCGCCTGTTTTGGTGTCTCGTTAAACATAATTGAACCTGCATCATTTATTTTTACTTCATCTAAATTTAAAAGAGCAGGAATGGATTATATCGATATGGCAAATATAAAGCTTTTTGACGATTTTAATCAATTTCGTAGCAATTTTGCTGGAAGGGTTATTTTGCTTGATGTCAAGGCGCAAGTCCCATATTATAATTTTAAGTATAATCTAAATGATTGCATAATGGTTGGCAAGGAGAGCACTGGTATTACTGACGAAATTTATAATTCTTGTGACGAAAAAGTAATTATACCAATGGTTGCGGGGGCAAGGTCGCTCAATGTCGCGGTTAGCCTTGCCATAGGGCTCGCTGAGGCACTGCGCCAAACAAAATATGTATGATTGGTCGAGAAGGCTATATGAACAAAAGTAATATAAAAATAAAACATTTTGACGAATTGGGAAGTACGAATGATTATGCATTGAAAACGATCGAACTAGGCGAAATTACATCGGATATGGCGATAATCGCGGATAAACAAACAAATGGACGAGGACGCCTGAATGGGCGAATATGGATATCGCCAATAGGTAATTTTTATTGTTCATATATAATACATTTACATGATTTATACATAACAGAACGCCAAACTAATAGTTTAACGTTTGATGTTATGGAGATACTGCACAAATATCTCGTCAGTATAACTGGTTCTGATAAAGTCACGTTAAAACAACCGAATGACATTTTAGTGAATAACAAAAAATTAGCCGGAGTATTAACGGAAATATCTTATCCATATGCCATCATTGGGGTCGGGATAAATTTGACAGAATCGCCGTTAGCGAGTGCGACAAACCTGAAATCTGAATTCAATTTGCTTGCAAAACCTGGTTCATTAGTTGAAAATTTGTATATATTTTTAATAAATGAACTGAAAAAATGCTTTGTTCGCTGAACAAACTATTCGAACTAAAAATCGCATTTCCAGACATATTGTCCTTGTGTTCATTATTTATTTTAATGTTTATGCAAAAAATTCCTCCTGAAAAATACATAAAAACAATATTTCCCAAATTATCACTATCAATCTCCATTATTTCTCTAATAATAATGTTAATATATAATTCAAGTGCTCGCGAAATCAGTACAGATATATTTGTTTATAATAATGCTTTAGGGCAAATAAAGATATTATTGCTAAGCTGTCTTTGTGGTTTTCTTATATATTTGCATTATACAAAATTAGACAAAATATTAAAGACAAATTTCTTCATTATGATATTTGGCATAACAACCGCTATAACATTGGCAATATCTGCAAATAGTTTATTAACATTATTGTTTGCTTTGGAATTATATACATTTTCCGTTGTTTTTCTATTATTACATGAAGGGCAATCAAGATGCGCGACCCGGTTTTTGTTAATATCCGCTGTTATGGATGCGGTATACATTTTTGGTTGTAGCTTATTATATAGTCAATATTTCACTTTGTCATTTTCAAAAATAAATTGCAGTGCAAATGTTATCACAAATATTGGAGGGATATTAATCATGGTCGCGCTTCTATTCAAGCTTGGCTGTGCTCCATTTCATAGTTGGCTTAGTGATGTATACGACAAATCTTCGCGCATTACTGTCTTGTTTTTAGAGGTGATATGGAAATTTTTTATGCTATTAATTTTTATCAAGCTATTTTATACAGTATCAATACTTGACCGCGCTCGCCCAATCATCCTGGGGGCGTCCATAATTTCAATGTTTATAGGAGCAATTATGCCAATAATACAGAAAGATATAAATAAATTTATTGCATCCGTTACAATTGGACACATAGGATTTGTATTGTCAATACAGACATTACAAAATTCTGCCCCCATCATGATGACGTATATGACTTATCAATCGTTAGCAACTTTTTGCTTCTTGGCAAGTATTTTTGCTATAAATAAGACGCACGACATCAGAACTTTTGAGGATTTGGGAGGATTATACACAACAGCTCCTATATTCGGTTTTTTGACAATTTTCTCGTTGTTTGCTATTTGCGGATTACCGCCATTTGGGAATTTCTATGCAAAAATGGACATTTTTATGCTTTTGTTAAAAAACAAAAATTATTTCATGCTGTTCATATCATTAATTTATTCTATTATATCTGTGGGCTATCTCATCAAGTGGGGACGTCTTTTATTTGTATCGTCTCGCACAGAAAACAATTTGAAAAAAGAAAGTTGCTTATTTGCATCATCTTTAATCATACTGCTTGCAGTATCACTTATTTTTTATAACTCTATATGCCAATTTTGGGGGCAAATATTTAGGCATATAATTTAACTTTAAAAAAGTTGCACCAAGTGTAACATTGCAAACAGAATTGTCAAGCTCGCAAATTCGAACCAGATGTATCACAATTTTTTACCGAGAGCGGAATTATAGTCAAACTCATAAACATACTGACCTCCGACTTTATTTTCGCCTTTCTCACTGATTTGCTTATAATCGTGTTGAGTTATTTTCACCTTAACAAACGAAAAGGCAAACACAGCTAATGCACCATAGCTTAACGAATCAACAAACTTTATGAAACAGCTTGTGTAATCATGCACTTGCACAACTTTTGGTTTGTCTTCATCTCCAGCGTTTAAAAAAGACAATGTGGCAATATATATCCCATCAATTGCCCCTTGGTGAAGTTTTTTGATTAGCTTTGGAACGATGATGTTTTGCGGTATAACGACCCAAACATCAGATGCGCGTGCAGCACCTGGCTTATGCAAGTTCGGCACTCTAAAATTCAGTGTCGATGTTTCATAAAAACCGGAACAAGCGAGCACGTCCAATATTTCGTCACCATCTTTACCATAATCGCCCAAAGGATTTAATGACATTTTCACATCGGTGTTCAATTCATCCCCGGTGAAATGGATTATCCTAGTCGGAGTTATTGCGCCGTCAACATAATCACGTTGCAATCTGTCCATGTCGAATGGACATCCCCCAACGCCAGGCACCGTTCCATCAGTCCCAGAAATATAGTGTCTCAAACTTGTCGCACCTAAATTTGCCATAGCTTACAAAGAACCCGTCCAACGCTAACACAAAAATTTTATCCAACGAAGGTTAATTTTTCGTTAATTTTTCAAACTTTAGCAAAAAATTTGCTTTCTCCATAAAAGCAAACAAAAATCGAGAGTAGTTCAAGTTGCCTCATTTTTATTGATTTTGTCAGATATCAAATAACGATAATCAAGAAATTGCGTTCTATTATCTGTATTTTTTTTCATTAGTTCAAAAATTTTTTCATATTTTAACTCGGCGAATTCCGACCAATTTGTCATAATTATTAACAAGTCGCTTTGCATCGCTGCTTCGTATGGTGAATTCGATAAATGAAAATTTCCATTATTTCTAATTTCTTTAGGAATGAGCGAAATATAATTAGAATCCGGAGTATAAACAGGGTCATAAACTTCAACCGCAACGCCGTGTTTTAATAAAGCGTCGATTATTATGATGCTCGGTGATTCTTTTATATCGCTTGTCATTGGTTTATAAGTAAGTCCCAATATTGTCACTTTTTTCAAGGTATTCGGTTCAGTATTTGTTATGCATGTCAATATCTGTTCTTTTATTTTAACAATCCTATTTGCATTGCTCTTTACAGCACTTTCCAAAATAGGCAAAGTCATTCCCAATGAAGAAGCCTTATTTTTTAGAAGACGCATCGCCTTTGGAAATGTCGAACCACCAACCCCGGGGGACAGCATAAAGGCGCTTGAGCCGATTTTCTTTTCAGCAGATAAGCTTTGCATGATTGCTTTTACATCTGCATTAACTTTTTTGCAAATTTCTGATATCTCATTTGTAAAAACCATCTTAATCGCAGCAAAGGCGACATTTGCAGTGATGATAAGCTCTGCTGTTTCAAGATTTGTGTATGTAAACGGCACGCCAACATTTGATAATGGCGCATACAATTTTTCAACAAGAGACTTGGCTTTTTCAGAGAAGTTTTTCATTCCAATAATCTCATTACTCGGCGCCATGAAATCTTGAACCGCACAGCCTTCCCGTATGAAGCAGGGATTGGCAATCACGTCATAATGTTCGCCTGGAATCAAATCAGGTCTCATAAATTGTATATTCTCCAGAAGTGTATTACAGGTCCCAACTGGAACACTTGCTCTTATGAACAAGCCTGTATATTTGTTTTGCGAAAGAGCTGACGATACTTTATTTATCACAGCGCTCAACAGTGTCAAATCTGAGTCAGAGTTTTCTGTTGTCGTTGAAACCGCAACTAAAACTGCTTCGGAGTCAGAAATCGCAGTTGCTATACAGCCTGAAAAGGTGAGACATTCATATTCCATGAACTTCTTTATCATTCTGTCTACGTCCGGTTCGTAGACCATAAATTTCCCAGCTTCTAGTTTTTTCAATTTTTCCGAGTTCTCTTCAACAACGCAAACTTCGAACCCGAACTCGCAGAAACAGACCGCCGTAACTAACCCGACGTATCCACCACCGATGACTGTTAGGTGCATTTACGACACCCGCCTTGTCCACTTGTGCTATTATAACATACGAAGCTTTTTTAGCACCAAAAATATATAAAATTTTATGTTTTTTTCTCTGTACGTTGTGTCGACGCCGATAGGCAATTTGCAAGATATATCTATTCGAGCTCTTGATGTTCTCAAGAATGTTGATATTGTTCTTTGTGAAGACACACGAATTTCGGCTAGATTATTTCAAAAATATGATATAAGGACGTCTCTTATGGTTTATAATGACCATAATGCGACACAGATTGTTCCCAAAATTATTGACCTTATGCTGCATCAAAATAAAGTATTTGCACTAATTTCTGACGCAGGAACCCCTCTTATTTCTGACCCAGGATATAAGCTGGTCAATGCTTGTATTAAAAATAATTTGAGTTATACAGTAATTCCTGGTGTATCCGCTGCAATTTCTGCACTTATTCTTTCAGGATTGCCAAGTGACAAATTTATGTTTGCTGGTTTTGTTGGTAAAAACAAATTTACAGATTTAGTCAAAATCAATGCCACGTTAATATTCTATGAATCGCCCAACAGAATTTTGCAGACACTTCTTCAAATGCGAGAAATTTTTGTAAATAGAACTGTTGCTGTTGTAAAAGAAATAACAAAGATACATGAGACCACTATTCGTGGTCAATTTAGTGCGGTTATCGAATATTTCAAAGCAAATCCAGCAAAAGGTGAGTTTGTTATTTTGCTCTCGTCCCCCAAAATTTCGGAAGTCGAACAACTCAACGAATTAAATCCGCTCATATCTGAACTTGTTGAAAAGATTTCGAAACGAGATTTAAGCAACATTCTGTCAAAATATTCAGGCATAAGCAAAAATGCATTATATAACTATTTGATGGAGAATTATAATGATTAGGTCAATTTTGTTTAATGTCATTTTTTATACGATTTTTATATTGTATATAGCCATAATGTATCCGATAACATATTTTTGTTCACCTAAAATGACACTTAAGTTGAGCTATCGTCCAGTTACGAAGTGGCTCCTTGTTTGTCTCAAATATTTCGCCAAAATAGATTACAAAATAACTGGATTAGACAATGTACCCGCCGGACAAGTCATAATCGGATGTAATCATCAATCAGCTTGGGAAACATTTATTTTCTCAATATTGTTCGATAATCTATCTATCGTCATCAAAAAAGAACTTTTAGATAAACCTATAGCCGGACTATATTTTAGAAGACTTGGATGTATACCAATTGATCGAACATCCCCTATAAAAGCAATCAAGACGTTGTTGAAGTCCGGAAAAAGCGCGTACCAAGCCGGGAATTCTATATTAATTTTTCCAAATGGGACGCGTGCTTCAGCAAATGAGCATACGGAATATAAGAGCGGCATATTTGCCTTATACAAATCTTTAGGCATACCTGTTATACCAGTTCATGTGAATTCAGGAAAGCATTGGGCACGAAATTCGTTCAAAAAAATACCTGGAACCATCAACCTCAATTTTAAACCAGCAATCCAACCTGGGCTCGATAAAGAGGAATTCTTTACCCAACTTGAAAAAATGTTGAATGAGTAAGAACGAGTGTGAAGAATTTTCTTTCACTGCAGCGCGCCACGCTGTATAATTTTGAAGAGGATGAGTTGTGCATTCTTTGCTTCTTATGACCCCTAATGAAAAAGTAGAAGTTCCTGAATTACAAAGACAGGTACGCGATGGGAAAATTCCTGTAACAGTTTGGCAAATTGGAATAATGATGTTCCTGATGAACATTTCATTCGTCATGGCATACTCATTTTCCGGGTTATACCTAAAACACATTCTCGGTGCTTCAGCTATCGGCATAGGCGTACTCGAAGGATTTTGCGAAATGATTTCGCATTTGATGAAGTTGTTTTCTGGGATGCTCAGCGATTTCTTTAGGAAGCGCAAAGGTATAATGATTTTCGGGTATATTTTTTCAGTGTTAAGCCGACCTGTATTGGCTATCTCAAACTCATTTATTCTGGTATTTTCTGCAAGAATGATGGAACGCTTTGGAAATGGCGTTCAAGCATCACCGAGAGACGCAATCATAGCGGATGTTGCTCCTCGCAAAAAGATCGGGGCGTCATATGGACTAAAGCGTAGCCTGGCTTATATTGGTTCACTTCTTGGTGGTTTTCTGGGAATTTGGGCTATGAAAGCGACAAATAGCAACTATCAGGCTGTTTTTGCCTTGGCATCTATTCCTGCAACAATCGCTTTTATTTTGCTTATAGTTTTTGTTAAGGAACCGAAACGTTTTGAACATCCTGCAATAACATCTGAAGCGCCAATGCCTGCACCGAAGATAAAAACAAAATTCACATTCAAGAATTTTAAATATTTAGGAATGATTTTTTGGCTTTTAATGCTGGTTAATGCTGTCTTTATGATGGCTAGGATGAATGAAACCTTTTTAATATTACGTATGAACGATGGGTTCCATGTCGACCCGATGTTTGCCCCGATAGTCATGATTGTGTTCAACTTGGGGACAACCCTTTCTTCATATCCGATAGGGTTATTAGGAGATAAATTCGACAGAATGAAATTGTTGTGTTTTGGAATATCTGCATTACTGATTGCTGATATGATAATGTTTGCAGCGACGACAAGGTTAGTTATGTATGTTGGTATACTGTTTTGGGGCATACAGTTGGGGTCTACTCAGAACGTTTTTGTTTCGTTAATAGCGGAGAAGGTGCCGGAAGACTTGCGCGGAACTGGTCTTGGAGTGTATTGGCTCGTAAACGCTATGGCTGCATTTTG
>JAFSTL010000029.1 GCA_017450545.1 Alphaproteobacteria bacterium | reverse complement strand
CAAACTTGCGCAATAATAGAACGATTTGGGAAATTTGCTCGACTAGCATATCCTGGACTAAACTTGAAGCTCCCTCTAATCGAAAGCAAGAAAGCCAGTCTTTCGATGAGGATACACCAATTAGAAGTTGTCGTTGAAACGAAGACGAAAGATAATGTTTTCGTTAAAGCTGTAATAGCTGTTCAATATAGGGTTTTACAATCCAAGATTTACGAAGCATTTTACATGTTGCACGATCCTGTCGGACAAATTAAATCGTTCGTGTTCGATTTGGTGAGGGCACAAGTTCCATCGATGGATTTAGATGACGTTTTTGCACGAAAAGATGACATTGCAGACGCGGTTAAACGGGAACTTGAAAAACCAATGTCTGATTTTGGGTATGAGATAATAAAAGCTCTGGTTACAGATATTGATCCGGATGCAAACGTCAAAGCTGCGATGAACGAAATAAACACAGCGCAAAGGTTGAGAGTGGCGGCGACAGAGAAAGGTGAAGCTGAGAAGATCCTCAAAGTGAAACAAGCTGAAGCAGAAGCGGAATCTTGCATACTGCATGGAAAAGGGGTTGCCGGGCAGCGTCAGGCGATAATCGAGGGGCTATGTCAATCCGTTGACGAATTTGTGAAACAAACCGGCACAACTCCGTCACAAGTTATGGATATGGTGCTTTTGATTCAGTATATAGACACGTTGAAAGACATAGGCGCTCATTCAAAATCTAATGTAGTGTTTGTGCCTCATTCTCCGAACGGAATTGCCTCAGTCGGCGAGCAATTGCGTGAAACAATTTTCGCATCACAAATGTTGAAGGACAATGACAAGAAGAGATAGAATTAGGAAAAGTTGTTAAGAAAGGAAAATGCAATGAATGCAAATTTTAATCAAGGACCGATACAATCGGAAGCTCAGTCTGGATTAAACAGGTATATGGTCGGTGTGTACAACAAAATGTTTGCTGCTTTATGCCTGACAGGGATTGTTTCCTATGTGTGTAGCACAAATGAACGAATTCTTTCGTTATTGACTGGTGGATTTTCGATTTTGCTCATGCTAGCGACTTTAGGAATTGTGATATATCTCACTGCCCGGATAAACAAAATATCAACCGAGAATGCTCATTTGCTGTTCTGGGTATATTCCGCATTAATTGGCATGACGATGGCGCCTATATTCATAATATACACAGGAACAAGCATAGCGAACACGTTTTTCACAACCGCAATATTCTTTGGAGGTATGAGTTTGTATGGTTATGTGACAAAACGAGATCTGACTGCGCTAGGTTCATTTATGTTTGTTGGATTGATATCAGTGGTAATTGCCACGGTAATCAATTTATTTATCCAAAGTTCTGCTTTGCAAATGGGGCTTTCGGCATTGACCATAGTTATTTTTTGCGGGTTAACGGCATACGATGTTCAGAAAATACGCACTATTTATGCAACACACGCAAATGCAGAAAATGTTGAAAAGTATACAATACTAGCATCTCTGAGTTTGTATCTAGACTTTATAAATATGTTCATAGCCTTGCTGCGGTTTCTGGGAGATAGGAAGTAATCACCTAGAAGCTCTAACTCACAGGCAGTCGCTCAAGATGATAATTGATGAACTGCCTGCTGATCTTTGTTTCGACCTGAAAAAAGTTGCAGACGTATCGACTGGACGTTGACCCACGAGCTATGGAACGTGGTACAATATTAACTGAGGGGATTGAGTTTTTAGGACGGCAGCATGTCCGTGAAGATTTTTGGCAAGAACTTGGAACTTGGAGAAAGTTTGCAAGAATATTCTGAAAGTAAGATACGAAAGTTATCTGAGACGTATCTTGACGAAGAAGTTGATTCGAATATCACTATAAGTAAAGATAAAAAGATATTTGAAACAGAGATTTGTTTATATATCAATAAGGGATTTGTTATAAAAGGAAATGGCGCCTCGGATGACGCGTATCATGCAGTGGATATAGCTCTTCAGCGGCTAGAAGGGCGAGTTAAACGACACAAAAACAGAATAAAGGACAAGGCGCGACGCTCCGAGTGGGGGAAGGCTGTCGATGCGGTTCGGTATGTTCTCGAGAGAAAACCATCTTCAAGCGATGGCGATGAAGAACATCTCATCATAGCGGAACAAGAAAGCTCAATTTTGCCGTTAAGTGTGAGCGAAGCAGTGATGAAGTTGGATTTAACTGAGATGCCTGTTGTTATGTTTAAGAACGCGGATAATGGTCGGATTAATGTGGTCTATAAACGAGGTGATGGGCATATTGGCTGGATAGACTATAAGAGCTAATGAGCCTATACGTTCTAAAATTCGGTGGATCTTCTGTTGCAACAACTCCGCGAATTGAACATGTTGCCGGGATTATCGCTGATTTTGTTGAAAAAGGACACGGCGTTGTTGTGGTCACTTCCGCTATGCAGGGGGCAACAAACCGCCTCATAGAATTGACCAAGGCGTTTACGGATTCGCCGATTAGCAGGGAATATGATGCAATCATCAGCTCCGGAGAGCATGTTGCGGCTGGGTTGCTAGCTTTGGCGCTAAATTCTCGCGCCATTTCTGCAAAATCACTGACTGCTTGGCAAGTTCCAATAACTGTGTCCGGAACGTATTCAGACGCGAGCATATCGCAAGTATCAGCTGATAAAATTTTTGAGATGCTGTCGCAAGGCATAATTCCAGTTATAACCGGATTTCAGGGGATTTCTGCAAATGGCGATGTGTGCACGATTGGACGCGGAGGCTCAGACGCAACGGCATGCGCAGTGGCAAACGCAATACATGCTGATGAATGTTTGATATACACCGACGTTGATGGGGTTTATACAGCTGATCCGCGCGTTGTTTTGGATGCACAGAAATTGGAGGAAGTGTCATACAACGATATGATCGAGCTAAGTTCTTGGGGGGCAAAAGTATTACAGACAAAATCGACGCAAATAGCGAAAGAATATAACGTTAATTTGCGTGTGTTATCTAGCTTCTCCGAAGGATATGGGACACGAATAACAAATAACACAAAGTATATCACAAATAATCACATCGTTGGGATTGCATATAATCTTGATTTATTTGCTGTGTATACTTCTAAAAAAGAGATAATACCAGAACTGGAGCCATACACCGCAATGATAAAGCCGTTTTCGGGAGGATTTTTAGCGCCTAAACCAATGCAAGCGGAAATTCAATCAAGTGTTCCTCTGATGATGAACAATTTAGACATAAACATCGACAACAATATCGGGACAGTAACAGTCGTTGGACAAACAAAGATAGACAAAGCATATTTACACGACATCGAATACATTATTGACACAGAATATTCGCAAGCGTTCATCGTGCCTTTTCAACAAACATTACCATTAGTTAACAAACTGCACGAAATGTTTTTTAGCAAGAATTAGCATTATTAATGCTAGCATTATTTACATTTCCATGATAACTTCTCTGTCGTTAAATGGAATTTTTGTTGTTCCATATATTTGATGTGTTTCATGACCTCGTCCCATCACCGCAATTATATCTCCTGGTTTTATCAAAGATATCGCGTAGGATATTGCCTCTCTGCGGTCAGCTATTTCAGCAGAATTTGGACAAGTTGCAATGATCTGCTGTCGAATTTCTTCTGGGGGTTCTGTGCGTGGATTATCATCAGTGACTATGGCAATATCCGCGAGTTCAGAAGCTATTTTTCCCATTTCTGGACGCTTTGTTTTATCCCTGTCTCCCCCGCATCCGAAAACGCAAATGAGACGTCCTTTGCAAGCTTTCCGAAAACATTGAAGAGCAGTTTTTAAACCTTCTGCTGTATGCGCGAAATCAACGTATACATTGCCACCATTAATTTGTTTCACCAATTCCATACGTCCAGCTAACGGTTTTATGTTTGGCAAAACTTCAAGCATAGATGAAATATCAAATCTTGTCGCGACGCCTAGAGCAAGTGCACATAAAATATTCAAGACTTGAAATTCTCCAAAAAGATTAATCTGAACATCCTGAAAAATTTGCGTTTTATATGCTATATCAAAAATGATTTTATCGGGCAAATTCCTGATATTTTGCGCGACAATGTCATTTTGCGGAGATAAACCAAACGAGATTATATTGCCGTTAATCTTCGAAACTGATTCATAAATATTCGGAAAGTCGCGAGAAACAATTGCAGGCATATCGGCAGGCAAAATTTCCTTAAAAAGTTGCAGTTTTGTTGCGAAATAGGTCTCTCTAGTTTTGTGATAATCAAGATGATCCGAGGCTATGTTTGTGAATGCGGCTGCTTTTATTTTGGCACTATGGCACCTTTTTTGTTCAAGAGCATGGCTTGATGCTTCGAAAACACAATGTGTGACCCTAGATTGCAACAAATATTTCATAATTCTGTGAAATGTCACTGCGTCCGGAGTTGTTAGGTTTGGGATATAGATTCCGTCCGGCTTTACATTTTGTTGATCGATGAACAGCCCCAATGTTCCGAGATTTGCCGATTTTTTCCCCAGATATGTCCAAATTTGACTTAAAAAATGTGCAACAGAACTTTTGCCATTTGTTCCTGTCACTGCAACACACGTCTCAGGGTGCCCGGGATAAGTGAAACGCGATAATCTCGATGCTAACAAATGCGCATCATTTACTATGATAACATTGGCATTTGTTGAATTTTCGGCAAAAACAACTCCCGCTCCATTTTGAAACGCTTCGGTTATATTCTGTTCCACGTTGTCACATGGAATTGCTATGAAAATATCTCCAGAGCAAACGTGCTTCGAATTTATGCGGACATTCTTCATAGTTTGACCTCTAACTTGTGTGATAATTCATTGTAGGGCGTTATGCGATTAATGTGAACGAGAAATTTGCAAATGGTGTTTATAATTTTGGTCCAACTGGCTGTGTTATATGTATTTTTGCGCTTGTTTTCTAAAAATACAATCGCCTTTATTAGTGAATTATGCATACCATTCGTTAAGTTTTATATCTCGCGACGAATAGCAAAAGGATTGGAGGATAAAAATAGGGTTAATGAACGATTTGGTATACCTTCTCAGAACAAACCATCTGGCAAAATTATTTGGATTCATGCGGTCAGTGTTGGTGAAACATTATCTGTTATTCCTGTAATAAACATGATGAAAAAAGAAAATCCAGATATAAATATTTTGTTAACAACAACGACTGTCACAGCAGCAAAACAAGTTGAACAAAGACTGGAAAATCTGGTCATTCATCAATATATGCCATTCGATATTTATTCATGGGTGAAAAAATTTTTAGACTATTGGAAACCAGCAATAGCGATATTTGTTGAATCAGAACTTTGGGCAAATATGTTATATAGTCTCCATGATAAAAATATACCGATATACCTTTTAAATGCTCGTATTTCAGAGCAGTCCTTAAAAAGGATGTTTTTAGTGAAGAAATTTCTTGGAATATTGCCGTTTAGTTTATTTAAAAAAGTGTTTTCATCAAGTCCAGCATTGAAGCAAAAAATTCAGCGACTAGGTGCAAATAACGTTCAAATTTTACCAAATCTAAAATTAATAGCAGATAAATTGCCCGTAAATGAATCAAATAAAAATAAATTATCACATAAGATTGGAGAGAGAAAAACATGGATAGCAGTAAGCACACATCCAGGTGAAGAAGAAATAGTTATTAACGTGCACAAAAGCTTAAAGAAACATTTTCCTGAAATTTTAACCATTATAGCCATACGTCATCCTGCAAGGACATCTGAAGTATGCGATTTGGGAACAGCAAATGATCTTTCTACTGTGACGTATTCTGAAACAATGAAGAATGACAAGCCTATTACGGAAGATTTACTGATAGTAGACAAAATGGGACAACTTGGTAATTTTTTCGCGGGAGTGTCAACAGCATTGGTTTGCGGAAGTCTCATGCCTGGTATTGGTGGACACAATTTTCTTGAACCTATAAAATTCGCTTGTAAAGTTGCCACTGGGAAATATATCGAAAATTTCAAAGAAATATATCCGAATGTCGCAAATTATTGCAAAATAGTTAACGGAGAAGACGAAATCGTTAACTTTGTAATTTCATCTTTGAATACCACTGAAAGCACCAACATTGATACGGATATGTCCGAATTTGAAACAAGATGGGAACAAATTATTAATGGGATTTTATGATTTTGTATAATTAAAATTGTTAATTTTAAGACACAGATTACTTAATTTATCAAAAGATAAAGGAAATAGCAATTTTTTTCTGTTGACGAGTGTGGAGAAAACGTGATAGACATATCCCGGTGTGACAGTTTTTTAGTTAGAGAATTGGTATGAATTCTATTCCTATGACGCTTAAGGGCTATAACAAATTGCAAGATGAATTGCGTGTTTTGAAGAATGTGGAGCGACCTCAAATCGTCGAAGCAATAGCTGCTGCTCGAGCATTAGGGGATCTTTCGGAAAATGCAGAGTATCATGCCGCCAAAGACAAGCAGGGTATGATCGAAACCCGAATTTCAGACCTTGAAGATAAACTCAGCAAGGCAACGGTTATAGACGTTTCAAAAATCGTTTCTGATTCCATTAAATTCGGTGCGACAGTTGAGCTTGAAGATGACGATACATCGGCGGTCTTGAAGTATCAAATCGTGGGGAGTGATGAGGCTGACGTAAAGAATGGTTTGCTTCCAATAACTTCGCCTATCGCAAAAATGCTTATCGGGAAAAAAACAGGAGATTGTATTGAAGTCTTAACTCCGGGAGGAACAAAGAGTTATATCATCATTAGTCTTAACTATATTTAATTCAGATTAGCAGAATGCCGGTGTTTGTTCACCGGCATTCCTAGGTATCTTTAAAAAGAAGTAGTAAAATGATTAGTTTTCAACACTTCCAGTATACCATAGGTAGTTTTCCATGACAACTGCTATGCAGCTAACTGACAACATATTAAGCTAAATTTTTGGCATATACATAATGCCATTTTTTTTGATACCATTCTGTATGATATGTGTTTTAAAGAAAGCAAACTTATATGAAGTTTAATAAAATTTTATTGGTTCTGCCTGCTGTAGCCATAAGTTGTAATGCGACAGAAGCCGATATGCTGAGAGCAGAAGAGCAAAGATTGAACAAAATACCGGATGTATCAAAAATTTTGCCTCCGGTGAAGTCATATATAGCAAAAATGAAAGATGTAACTGAAAGGTATAAAGATATTTTTAAAGAAATGAGCAAGAAGGAAGCCCAGCAACGTATAGATAACGCAAAGCAAAAAGCTTTGAATTTTTATGCAGGAATATTCGGAGTAGAGCTTTCGCAAGTAGAAAAATATGGTGCGAATTTTACGACAGAACAATACTTAACTTGGGTTGCTAAGGAGATAATAAATAATGGGGCTTATGAGTTTGCTAAGAATGAAGATGAGCTGTTTGATAGTTGTGTAGACCATAAAGAGCCCTACTATTGTCGTCGCGATTTTGGCTCAAACTCGAAGAGAGAATTTCCAAAACGTGAAAAAATACCAGAATGTTTTGAAATTTATTGCCCATACAATATGCCATATTTCGAGGCAATGATAGTTCATGAAACCGGACATGTTTTGGATTATGCATATAGAGTATGGAAAAATATTCGAAGCGAAACATTCGATGATAAAAATTACACTATTTGCCAGGACGCTGTTTCAGTCTTTTTCGAGACAATGTATACGATTAAGCATGATCCTACATTTATGCTTCACCGACTAACAGATCTTTACGGAATTAGCTTTAGGCAGAAATATGTTGAACAAATAAAAGCGAGGGGAAGGCGTGATAATGAGCAATATCCAGAAATATACAAAAAGATAGGCGAGTTATCCAATGTTGAGCGTTACAGAATAGAGGACAATTTTGGAACGCTAAGCCCAGAGCAATTTATGCAAAATATGTCCCAAAAACATCCGGAGTTGAGTTTTATATATGATATATGGAAGACACAGGCTACTGAATTGAACTTGACGACTTTGCCGAATAGTCTTATATCAAGCGCAGATGATATAGCTTCAGAAATTCCCACAATCCTGAAAATATATAAATCAGAAAGAGAAAGTATTGATAAATTACAGTCCTATTTCCAATATATCCCGCACGTATATCGGACAATGAAAATATTTAACAGACTCAACTCAAGCCAAAGTGTTTTGGATGCGCTAGATCTTATAGTTAAAAATGTTCCAAATATGATGACCGAAGCAGAACTAAAGGATTTCATTCAAATGCTGGAATTATAAAGCGTTGCTTTCGCCATCCACTATGCT
>JAFSTL010000028.1 GCA_017450545.1 Alphaproteobacteria bacterium | reverse complement strand
CATCATAGCAGAATTTTCTTTTGTCGTCCATACATAAATTATTTTCGTTTTACAAACACATTGTCATTCTCATTTAGAGACGTGACTATGCATGAATTTATCGCTCTATTCTCATCTCGAAGGAAGATTACATACTCATCTCCTGCAAATGGAGAATCTGACAGGTCGATGCCAGGAAAAGCGAATACATCCCCATTTATATGCTTCAGGCTTGTTGTCTTATTTCCATTTGATAAATACAATAAATCATCCTTCTCATATATTTTTATATTTCCATACATTTCACTTGTATACGTTCCAACATACTTTTCTGTTTTGTCCATCGGGGTCGGATTCATGTGTGATATTCCATCCCAAAATTTTTTGTTTTTCTCTCTGAACTTACGATTTTTATCAATATCTTCTTGAACCCAGTCTATGTGATTAAACTTGAAGATCAGGTCCAAAACGGCGTTTACTGCATACTCGCTAAATCTTGTCATAGCAACTCCGCCCAGATTACAAGAAACTCCGACGGCTATATCATCGCTCGGAGATATGGATAAAAACGCCGTAGAACCACGTATGCCTCCCATATGAAAATATATCTTTCGCGCATTTCTGCCATTGTCTGCGTATTGTGCATTGAAAAATCCCATGCCATAGTGCATATTTTCTCGCATGAATCGCGATTTAACGAAGGTGACGTCTTCATCTTTTATATCTTTTATTGTTACTATATCCGATGTTAACCTATTAAAGGTGTGCTCAGATACGATTTGTTTTCCTTTATAGGTTCCTTTATTCGCGAGCATGGCTAACCACTTTGCGAAATCCTCCGCCGAAAGACTTATACCAGATGTTGCAGGAAATTTATGATAAAAATTGGTATGTTCCAAATGCACAATGTTATCTAATCGCCTGGTATGTATATCAGAGATCACTTTTGATTTATGTTGTATTGTCTTTGCAAATAAATTCCACACTGCTTTGAACAAGCCCATCCTCTGTTGATCATGAGAAAATCTTGATAAAAGATATTTGAAATACCCCAATTTACTTGCTTCGGCGTCCAATCTGATAGCACTTGAATTTTTCATTGCCATTTTATCGAATATGTATTTTTGCACTAAATCTTCATATTTTTCGCCTGTCGCTTTTTCAAGAACTATGCCAATAATCCCGTATACAATATTTTGATATCCATAATACTTTCTGTATTCTCCTGGTCTTTGCTTAAAAAATCTGAAAGCATTCAAGATTTTCGCATTGTCATACCCTGCTTTCAGCAAAGAGTCTCCAGAAAAATGCTTTAATCCAGAACTATGCGAAATTAAATCTTGAACAGTAAATTCATTCGAAAGTGCCTCGTTGCACATAAAAAATTCTGGATAATACTTTCTCACTTTATCGCTAAAAGAAATTTTACCAGCATCCACTAATGCACCAACTAAAATTGCTGAAATATTTTTTGAGACGGAGGAAACTGAAAACAAAGTTTGAGGTGTAGCTTCAACCGACTTATACCCAGGCATTGCCGTCTTTCCAAAGGCCTTAAAGTATAAAACCTTATTTGCGCGTGATATTGACAAAGTCGCTCCTGGAAATTTTATTTTTTCTAATCCATCAGTCATAACTTTTTCAAAATTCGGAATATTTTTTAAAATTTCTTCATCTGAAATGACATTTTTATTTAACTCTTTTGCTTCAATGTTTTCTTCATGAACACTAGCATAAAGCTGTGAACATTCAACGAATAATACCGCCTGCATTGCGATGGCAGAAGTCAGCAAAAATCTCTGGGATAAAAACTTAGGAGAACTTTTTGACATTTTCCAACTCTATTAACGTTCTTTTAACTAATCCAAGTATACCTTGTAGATGTATCTCTTGTGTTCAAAAATTTTGGAGGAGCGTGAAAAGTATGTTCGGTGGAGTAAAAATAACTTTGATACTGTGCGCTACGATGGTTGTATGCTGTGTTTTATTTATTTCGTACAACGAATATACTAATAGATATACCTTACTAACCTCTAACGATAATTCGCTTTATATTTTTGACAAAAAGAGTACTGTGTTGAATAAGTGCGATAGCAAAAGTTGCTCTGCAATAGAAACAAAGTTACCGATGCAAAATCGCATGAATTTCGACACACCGTTTCAACAAAGTCGAATGTTCGATACAAACCGCCCTATGGCAAGCGAGGTCGCTGAAAAAATGACGGATGTTAAAACGCAAAGTGAACCCACACTTCCAGAAACACGGGCTATTGAGGTAAAGCCAGTTGAAGGCACTGCTCCTGCGCTAGGTCAAAGCGAAACTAAACCAGCCGAAAAAGTTATCGCGGAAGACGAACCAAAAAATGATGGCACAAATGCTGCCGAGGATAAAAATGTTTCAGGGGCAACGAAAACAGATGAACCTACCGTCACGTCAAAATCGAAAGATAATAAAAAGAATGTCGACGACGAGTTTGTGGAATAATCGCACTCCACAAAACAATGGTGGGCGCCATAGGATTCGAACCTATGACCCACTGATTAAGAGTCAGTTGCTCTACCAACTGAGCTAGGCGCCCGGTGTTATTGTGGCGTCTCCTACGGGGGTCGAACCCGTGTTGTCGCCGTGAGAGGGCGGCGTCCTGGACCTCTAGACGAAGGAGACTCACACCAACAGAAACATGCTAACACAAACAAAGCTCTGTGTCAAAACAAATTTTTGTGTTGTGCACTATGAAGCAGATGTGGTTTAAGGTGATATGCTGTGAAGGAGTTGTTGCTCTCTGTTTTTGCAAAATGAACGACGAAACTAACTTTTTTGCCAAGATGAAATGGACTTCCGAAAAACTAATTGAATACGGATTTTCTGAACTTGGGGATAAGTATAGTTATCAGACATTTATAGCAAATGGTGCCTTTGTATTACAAGTGTTAATTTCTAAAGATGGCGTTTATACAAATGTATATGACCCAAAAAACGATTTCGAATATGTTTTACATAAAATTCCGGAGGCAGAAGGAAAATTTGTTGGCAAAATTCGTGAAGAATATTTGGAAATATTAAATCAAATCCGTGTTCAATGCTTCGTTCCTGACGTTTTCAAAAGCTTTGAAGCGCAGGCGATTATGTCATACGCATCTGAAAAATACGCCAGTAAACCTGAATATTTGTGGAACAAATTGCCGGAAGCCGCTGTTTTGAGAAATCCAAATTCAGCAAAATGGTTTGCTATTTTTATGAGAATTGATGCGAATAAGCTTGGTTTATTGTCCCAAACTAACATAGAAATTATTGATTTAAAAGCGAATCCCGATAATGTTTTAAAGCTTATTGATAATGTTAAAATCTTTCCCGGATATCACATGAACAAAAAACACTGGATAACTATTTGCCTCAATAATTCTGTCCATATATCAGATATTTTAACATTCGTAGACGAGAGCTACATACTTAGTCAAAAGTCATAAATTAAACAACATGCTAATATTGTGCAGGAAACTTTCTCCCATAAATACCTTGGAATTTGCTAGTTAATGCGAGTTTTTGTAAAATGTGCGGGTATGGGATATATATTTGTTCGGATTATCAATGTCTGTCACTTGTTATTTGCTGTCTCCTAGAGGTTATTGTTCTGGCGTGACCAGGGCAGTAAGTATGGCAAAGCAGGTTATGAAATTATACGGCACGTTTTACGTTACAGAGGATGTTATCCACAACAAAACTTTCATAAAACAGCTGGAACAACGCGGAATGATAAAGGTAGATTCAGTCGATGATATTCCTGATGGTTCAACACTCATGTTTTCGACACATGGAGTTTCTCCGAAAATCGTTGAAAAAGCAGAAAAAAAAGGATTAACAACAATAGATGCAACTTGTCCGATTGTAAAATCTATTCAAAATGATGTGAAATCGGCAATTGAACAGGGCAATAATGTTATTATCATCGGGCATAAATCTCATGCGGAGATAGTCGCACTTATGGGATACGCCGACGGTGCGAAATTTTACGTTGTTTATAACGAAATTGATATAGACCTGTTACCTGATTTTTCGGACGATGATGTTGTGTATTTTACCCAAACGACCCTTGACTATTCGGCGGTGGAGCGGATTGTTGACAAATTGAAAGAGAAATTTCCCAGAATAAAGCCAGGAAGCAACAATAATGTGTGCTATGCAACCAGAGAAAGGCAGGAAGTTGTTCGGAAGATTGCTCACTCTGTCGATTTGTTGGTGGTTGTTGGTTCGTCTCATTCGTCAAACGCCAAAAGGTTAGTCGAAGTAGCGCTAGATTCTGGAGCTAAAAACGCAATTCTGATTGATTCGAAAGATGTTTTAAAAGACGAGGATTTGCTTAATGTGAAATCAATGGCAGTTACGTCTGCTGCTTCTACACCTGAGGAATTGGTTCAGGATTTGGTCTGTTATTTGCAAGAAAAATTTGATATTGCTATGGAGGAGTTTAAGATTCAAGATGTTACAACAGGATAAAACAAAATTAACGCCAATGTTACAACAATATTGCGAAGAAAAGGAGAATTATCCTGACGCATTATTGTGGTATAGGCTTGGTGATTTTTATGAGCTGTTCTTTGAAGATGCTGAAATCGCATCAAAAGAGCTGGGTTTGGTTTTGACTAAACGCAATGATGCGCCTATGTGCGGGATACCTTGGCACGCCTCGGAGATGTATTTGACCAAGTTGATAAAGGCTGGGCATAGGGTCGCTATATGCGAACAAATGGAAACACCGGAGGAAGCAAAACGACGTGGTGGGTCGAATGCAACGATAGAAAGAAGGGTAACCCGAATTGTTACTAAGGGAACGTTGATTGAACAAGAGCTTTTAGTTGGCAAACAGAACAATTTCTTGCTTGCTATTTCAAACATTGGCAAAGATGGTGCGATGTCTATAGCTTATGCGGATGTTTCGACCGGTCGTTTCATTGTTGATGAGATAGCGACTTCGGAGCTTTCGTCTGTTATCGAAAAGATCGAGCCTTCTGAAATTATTTGTAGTGATAATCTGTTGTCACAAAAAGAAATTTTAGAGAAGTTAGATGGGTATAAGTCGATAATTAGAGCCATACCTAATTCAAAATTTAAGCAGTTTTCTACCAACGAGAGGTTGACAAAATTTTATGGTGTAAAATTTACCGATTCCTTTGGAGAACTATCTAAACAAGATATCGAGGTCGCTTCGGCAATTATAGATTATGTATCAGAGGTCTATAAAACTACAGATATAAATTTATCGTTTCCAAAGTTGATAAATCATTCAAATCATATAACTTTGGACAATTTCACCAGGAAAAGTCTTGAATTGACAACGTCACAGTTTGGAGATAAGAAAGGTACGTTGCTATACAATATTGATAAAACCAAGACGGCGCAGGGAGGACGTATGCTGGCACGTTGGCTTATGGAACCGCTAGCCAACATAGATAAAATTAACGAGAGATTGGATTTTGTTGAATTTTTTGTTAAAAATACTGAGCTTTTGTCTATGGTGACTTCAAAACTTGCTGGATTTCCGGATGTTGAACGATCGATAACGAGAATAGTGATGGGCAAGACCAGCCCGCGAGATTTGAAGTGTGTCGCAGTGGCACTTAGAAAATCTTTAGAGTTGGATAAGTATATATTGCAATATCCTGAATTAAAAAATCTCAAGTTGTCTTTTGATAATGCTGAAAGCCTAGTCGAAACCTTGGAAAAGGCTTTGTCAGATGATGTACCATTTCTAGCAAGAGATGGCGGATTTATACGTGCTGGATTTGACAAAGAATTAGATGAATACAACAACTTCTTGGAAAATGGAGAAACAATAATAAAAGAGTTACAAGCGAAATATATCAAAGAAACTGGTATACCGTCTTTAAAGATTAAAAATAATGCCATTATAGGATATTTTATAGAAATATCTCCAAATTTTGCCTCGAGAGTTCCATATAGTTTTGTACATAGACAATCTTTAGCAACTTGTATGAGGTATAGCTCACATGAGCTAAACGAAATAGCGAATAAAATTTATTCAGCTGAATCTAATGTAAAACGCAGAGAGCTTGCAATTTTTGAGGAACTAGTCAAAAAAGTCACTAAAGAAGAAACAGGTATCAGAAAATTGTCTGATAACGTTTCGTTTATCGATTTATGTTCTTCATTTGCTGAATTAGCAATAGAAAAGCATTATGTCAGACCAGAACTCACAACTGAGAAAGTTTTGCAAATAAAAAACGGTCGACACCCAGTTGTTGAAAATAATTTGGCAAAGAGTGGAAATAGTTTTGTAGCAAACGATTGCGAATTCTCTGAAAACTCATACGTGTCCATTTTGACAGGTCCAAATATGGGCGGAAAAAGCACATATCTAAGGCAAAATGCCATCATCATTATAATGGCGCAGATAGGTTCGTTCGTGCCAGCAGGGTATGCAAAAGTCGGAGTTGTAGACAGAATTTTTAGCCGTGTTGGTGCGTCTGATGACATATCTTCGGGGAAATCAACATTTATGGTTGAAATGGTAGAAACCGCAACGATTTTGCAAAACGCCTCAGAAAAATCATTTATCATACTGGATGAAATAGGACGGGGCACATCTACGTATGACGGATTAGCGATAGCTTGGGCTGTGATTGAGGATATCATCAGTAGGATAAAAGCTAGAACGATATTTGCAACTCATTATCATGAACTAAATGGATTGAAGAAATCTCATCCAGAAATTAAGTTTTTGTCAGTCGCCGTTGAGGAGTGGAACGGTCAAATCGTCTTTTTGCATAAGATTAAAGAAGGATTTTCTGATAAGTCTTACGGAATAAATGTTGCATTGTTAGCAGGATTTCCAAAACATGTCGTGGAAAACGCTGAAGAGATATTGAAAAATTTCGCATAGCATGTTATCCTGAAAATAGAAAGGAGATCGAGATATGATGTTTGGGAGTAATCTTGCATTGAAAAATGAGCATTTAGGGCAAGACAATTTTCATAGTTGGAATAGAATCGTAAAAAAGAAAATATATCACAATTTAAATCGCAATTTTCTTTCCACATACGAAAAAGGTATTTCGGCTGAACGAATTGCATCGAAAATATTGACTTCAAAAGGATATGAGATTTTAGGACAACGAATAAGGACAGAATACGGCGAAATAGATATTTTGGCAAAAAAAGGAAATGATGTTGTTGCAATTGAAGTTAAGCAACGACAAACATTAGCTGGAGCAAAATGTTGCATATCGTCACGACAACAGAGACGTATTTTTAATGCCCTGTCGTATATTGCATCTGAAAGAAATAAATCGCTTGAAAATTACCGTATTGATGTGATATGCTTAGACGCGGTTGGAAGATTTGAACATATAGAAAATGCGTTTTCAATTGACGAACTTGTTGCTTGCTAGTTCATTTTTTGTTTCAGGATGCGTACCGGTTATGATTGGCGGAGGTATGATGGCCGGTGGATATACCGTGCTTCGTGACAAAAAAATAGGAGATAGTTTGAATGATTCGAAAATTGATATAGAAATAAAAAATAAGCTGTATCGAATAAATCACAAGCTTCAAAGCGATGTTTCTGCAGTGACTGACCATGGCGCTGTTCTGCTAACAGGCGTCGTGACAGATCCTGAGTGGGTCAACATAGCAGAAAGGGAAGCGTGGTCGGTAAATGGCGTTATCGAAGTTAATAATCACATAACTGTTGGGGATTTTTCCGCATCACAACTTGTTAAAGATGATTACCTGACAACGGCATGTAAGACCTCGTTGCTGTGTCACAAAAACATAAGGTCGGTTAATTATAAAATAAAGACATACAATTCAGTAGTTTACATCTTAGGTTTAGCGAGAACACAAGAAGAACTGCATGCGGTCTTGGATATAATACAGAAAGTCAAGGGCGTGAAAAAAGTTGTTTCGTATATAAAACTAATATAATGGCTAATATACCGCAACATATAGCTTTCATAATGGACGGAAATTCGACTTGGGCTAAGCGTAACAACAAATCGGTTATGGACGGCTACCTGGCTGGTATGCGGACAATGGCTCAGACGATTTTGGATGCGAAGGAGCTCGGCGTCAGATATGCGACGTTTTACGCCTTTTCAACCGAGAATTGGAAACGACCACAGATGTGGGTATCCGATTTTATGTCTCTTGCGATGCGTTTTTTCAGGAACGATCCATCTGTAACCACTGTTTTGAATGCTGGAGCAAAATTAAAAGTTATTGGAGACATAACGAAATTAAGTCAGGAGTTACAGGATATCTTAAATAAATATATGAAGGAGACTGCTAGTAATACAGGAATAACGGTGCAAATTGCAATAAGTTATGGCGCGCGCGATGAAATTGTTCGAGCAATGAAACGGATGAGTGAGCAAAATATAGAGTTCTCCGTGGATAATATATCGCAAAATTTGGACACTGCAGGAATTCCAGACCCAGATTTGATTATTAGGACAAGTTCGAAGCAACGTCTAAGCAACTTTTTGTTATGGCAGGCTTCATATAGTGAATTGTACTTTTCGGATATTTTGTGGCCGGATTTTAATAAATCGGAGCTGGAAAAAGCGTTAGATGAATATTCGAGACGAGAGCGAACTTATGGTAAATAACCTTGTTTTACGCATAATAAGCGCCATCCTCTTGGCTCCACTTGTGATTTATGTTTTATATTTAGGGGGCACATATTTTCAAATACTGGCGTTAACTTGCCTTTTTTTGATGCTATATGAATGGTTCGATATAAACAATAAAAATAAAAGAATGTTGGTTATTGGCGGGATTGTGGCAGTAATTGAATTTACTGTTATAAAAATGTCACCAATAAACATTGCATTTTTTAATCTGAGATATGTTATATACACAATGTTACTAACGTTAACTTATTGTGTCTTGCGCTGGACTAAGATTATCACTGTCGCATTACTAGCACTCATGGTTTATTTAATAATCCATATGCTCATCATTCCAAAGCCATATGGGGCACCTGTCAATGAGCTGATATACTTTTGCGGAAGTATAGTTGTTGCATTGATTACTGGTCATTTAGTGAGAAAAACAAGTAAGGAAAACACATTATTCTCGGGTGGGGTATTTTATATACTAATACCAATGCTTTATGTTATATGCAAAGTAACAGAAGCATCCGAAGACTTTTTCAAAATGGCGTTATGGGTTTTAATAGTCGTTTGGAGCTGTGATATGTTTGCATACTTCGGCGGAAGAATGTTCGGGGGAGCAAAATTAGCTCCACGTATAAGTCCAAATAAGACTTGGTCAGGAGCAATAGTTGGTGCAATAATGACATTATTCATAACATATTTTGGAATAGCTCAGTTCGTGAAAATAGATAAAATAAGTCTGACATGTGTAACATTCGCGATGATAATTGCATCGATTATGGGGGATTTATTGGAATCGAAATGCAAACGGATACTGAATGTTAAAGATTCTGGAAATATAATACCAGGACACGGTGGCATATTGGACAGATTGGACAGTTTGCTCATGGTTATATATGTCTTCGTCATTGCTGAAACATTGTGGTATTTGAAATTAGATCTAAAGATGTTACTAACTTCTACAAAGTGGATATAATGAAAACAGTTGCTATTTGGGGCTCAACAGGCGTTATAGGGGCAAAGGCATTACAAATTGCTTTAAATTCTGGCTGCCGAGTGGTTGCAATAATAGGCAACACAAATCATAAATTATTAATAGACCAGGCGAACTTGGCTCAACCTGAATACGTTGGCGTTGTAAATACCGATGCGTATAGAGTAGTTAAGGATGCGTTAATCTCACGCCAAGTTGAAGTATTATCAGACACGAGTATTTTATCTCAATTAGATGTTGATTGTTGTATTATGTCTATTTCGGGAAATGCCAGTTTGAGACCAACTTTTTCCTGCTTAGGATTTGCGAAAAGGCTTGCGATAGCGTCGAAAGAAGCAATAATCTCCGGGGGCAAATTGTTGCAAAACTTGGCAAAACAAAAAGGAACAGAAATAATACCGATAGATTCTGAGCACAATTCGATTTTTCAATGTTTACAAGGGGAAGCTAAAGCCACTGTAAAAGAGTTAATACTAACAGCATCTGGTGGGGCATTTGCCAATCTAGAGGAAGATGAACTTAAAAATGTTTCAGTAAAAGATGCCTTGACACACCCGAATTGGAATATGGGCGCAAAAAATACAATAGACAGTGCAACTTTATTCAATAAAGCGTTAGAGATAATCGAGGCGTCATACTTGTTTGATATGGATATAAACAAGATAAGAGCGGTCATTCATCCGAATTCGATAATTCATGCTATGGTGAGATTTAGTGATAATTCGTATAAAGCCTTGATATCTTATCCTGATATGAATTTGCCGATTTCATACGCACTAAATTATCCCATCCGTGTTGATTGTTCATTGCCGTCATTAGATTTTGCACAAATAGGCTCGCTACAGTTTAGAAATCCAAAAGAATGGCAAAAACGCAATATTGAACTGGCATATCAAGCATTCAAGGAAAATAAAGTTATAGCATTTAATATAGCAAACGAACTCGCGGTGTCGAAATTTATAAAGGGCGAATTACAATTTGTTGATATTTATAAGTATATAATCGACGTACTAGAACATTCGCCTAGTGAGAACATACACTCCTACGACGATATACAAAACATCATCAAAACAACAGTTCTATTACCTATCTAAATATCCGTTGGAATTTGGGTACAAACTGGATTTCTCGAATGCACTTCCATGAAGTCCAGAATTTCTTGTACTGCCCTCATACCAACATACTGTTCTCTTAACTTTACTATCGCATCATGTCTATTTGTTGCTTTTGCAACGAACAGTACCTTATACACATCTTGCATCACCTCTATTTCGGCGTTAGAAAAACCATGTCTACGCAATCCTATTATATTTAAACCTTTCAACTTTGTCGTTCGTTCGCTTCTCGCCACACCATATGGTATGACATCGCGATCAACGCCTGTGCAGCCGCCTATCATGGCGTATTTCCCTATGCGTGTAAATTGTTTTACGGCTGACATTCCGCCTATGATTGCTCCATCACCAACAACAACGTGACCAGCTAAATTCACACCGTTGACCATTATCACGTCATTCCCTATCAGGCAGTCATGTGCGATGTGGCAATATGCCATTATGAGGCAATTTTCCCCAACACTGGTAAGCATACCGCCCCCTGCTGTCCCAATGCTTGCGGTGACGTACTCCCTGATTACAGTGCCTCTGCCTATTAGTAGGCGTGACTTTTCGCCCTTGTATTTCAAGTCCTGCGGCTTTTGCCCAAGAGACGCGAATGGATACACCATAACGTCGTCGCCCAGCTCAGTTTCTTCCATGACAACAACGTGCGACTGTAATTTGACGCCGTTGCCTATCTTCACGCGAGAGCCAATGCAACAGTAGGCTCCTATCTCAACATCGCTTCCAATAACCGCTCCAGGTTCTATTATCGCTGTGCTGTGTATTTTGCTTTTAGTCATTTCGTATCCGGAATCATTGCCATAAATTCAGCTTCACTTGCCAATTTATCCCCCACAAAAGCAGTTCCCTTAAATCGCCAAAATTTGTTGCCATGCCTTTGTGCTATTTCCAACTCCATTCGGATAACATCCCCAGGCAATACTGGTTTTCTGAATTTTGCATTTTCTATCGATGTAAAATACACAAATTCTGACTTTCCTGGTTCCGTAACCTTTTCATCAAAAAGCGTTATAAATGCCAGCACTCCTGCGGACTGAGCCAGTGCTTCTATGATTAACACCCCTGGAAACACTGGATACTGGGGAAAATGTCCTTGGAAAAACCATTCATTATTCGAAACATTTTTATAGGCTGTGCAGGACTTACCAATCTCCACATCTTCTATCCGATCTATCATCAGAAACGGATATCTATGTGGAATGATTCGTTTTATATCTTCTGCATACAAAACTTTCTCGGTGCTCATTCAGCTTCCTCACCTTCTACCGGAGCCTGTGGCTGTGTTTGCTGCGGTTCTTCAGCTGATTTATCTGAGTTGTCGATTATCGTTTCAGCATTTTGTTGTCGTGATGAATCTATCGCAGCCATAGCGATACAGTTAAGCAAAAACATTGATGCAAGAACCCACGTAGCCTTCGTGAGCATATTCGATGTTCCGCGAGCATTGAACATACTGCCTCCACCGCCACTTGCGAATAGGGAGCTCCCCCCCTCTGTTTTTTGAATTAAAACAATAAGTATCAAAAACACTGTTACTAAAACATGTATTGCAAGCAATATTCCCATAATCTATCTCCTATTCTCTTGTTTTCCCGAAAGAATTGTCACAATCATCGTGCCTTCAAGTTTCGGCGGAGTTTCAGGTTTTGCAAATTCCTGACAAAAGTCGATAACCTTCTGTATGACCTCTTTGCCGATATCTTGTCGACTCATCTCCCTGCCTCGAAATCTCATTACAAGTTTGACCTTATTTCCAGCTTCTATAAAGCGCTTCAATGCTTTGCATTTTACCATAAGATCATTTTCCCCAATAAACGGTCTAACTTGAATTTCCTTCAAATCAACAGTTTTTTGTTTTTTTCTTGATTCGGCTTTCTTTTTCTGCTGCTCATACTTGTATTTTCCATAATCAAGCACCTTACAAACAGGAGGATTTGCGTCCTTAGCAACTATAACCAAATCTAAATTTTCGCTTTCCGCAACCTGTTTCGCCTCTTCCAAAGTAACGATTCCAAGCGCCTCACCATTCGATCCTATCAACCTAATCTTGGATGAATTTCCAAGCGTTATGACTTCGACAGGCTTTTTCCCAGCGTCTACCTTCGCCAAACAAATCTCATAAACACAATCACATGTCCCTTCATTATATCACCCTTCCAGCCTCCTCGCAAACTGAACCAAACGGTGTGTAAGTTCAGCATATATGAGACAGAAATTGGACAGTCAGTATATTTTTTTTTGTTAAAAAAATCACTTTAGCAACGCAATATGACAGAATAATAGGGATTAACACTTTGCGAATACGTTTTCCCATATTTATATATTTGGCAGGTTCCAGCGTCGCCCGTATGGGACTTTTTTGGGGATTGACAGGTGGTGTGTAGGTGGGGTATAATGAATGTATAAATCATGAAATCGTTAGGAAAAATAATTATGGCGAGAGAGAATGCCTATAAGGTTGCTGTATTAAAAATTACAGCAGGTAATACTGTGATAGTAAATTCACGGAATGCCAAACAAGAGATATGTCCATGCAACAAAAATGCGTTAATGCATAATATTAATGGAACATTGATAAAAGATAATGAAATAACGAAATTGCGAAATATCATTGAGACAAAGGATGATATTAATATAGAAGCGTTACGTCGCTCATTTAGCCAAAACGAAGTTTGCAAAGTGTTTTCCCTTTTACAGTTTTGCTCAAATGAACGTCCGCCGGAGGGTACGTTCGTCGAAGACTCGCTCGAGATCGATAACGGTATCACGATATACCGACCTATTCTGGATATGGTCGTCACTGGCTTTTCTGCAAAGGCAAACACCGACGGCGACCAGGTGTGGAAACTTGAACTAGAAGAACCGTAACCTACATAGTGACGACTTCAACTGAATTTTCAGTCACCAGCAAGGTATGTTCAAATTGTGCCGAAAGCGATTTATCAATCGTGACGGCTGTCCAGCCATCTTTCAACACCTTCGTTTTGTATCCACCTGCATTTATCATCGGTTCTATTGTGAAACACATTCCAGGCAGAATTTGTTCACCTTTTCGGTTCGTTGCGTAGTGCAAAACAGTTGGCTCACCGTGAAATACGTCTCCGATGCCATGCCCGCAATAGTCCCGCACAATTGAAAACCCATGTTTGTCTACAAATTTTTGTATCGCGGTTCCAATGTCTCCGAAATGTCCATAAGGAGTCACCGCATCTATTCCGACAAACATTGCTTGCCGCGTTATGCTGACCAAATGCTCCGCTAATTTTGAACACTTCCCGACCAAAAACGTGCGGCTCGTATCACCGTAATATCCCTCCAAATTCACGGTTATATCGATGTTTATGATGTCTCCGGGTCTTAGCTTGTAGTCGCAAGGAATTCCGTGACACACAACGTCGTTAACCGAGGTGCAAATCGATTTTGGAAAACCGTTATAGTTCAAAGGTGCTGGAATTGCACTATGTGAGACGATGAAATCGTGACACATTTTGTCAAGCTCGTCCGTAGTCGTTCCAACGACGATATACGGAGCTATGTAGTCCAACACATCTTTTGCTAGTCTTCCCGCATTTCTTATTTTTTGCAACTCATCCGTTGTGTAAATCTTTATGTCAGTCACAAAACCACCACCACAGGAAACACCTGAGCTATTATACCAACCAGGCTTAAATGCGCAACAGTGTGAAGTAGCTAGT
>JAFSTL010000027.1 GCA_017450545.1 Alphaproteobacteria bacterium | reverse complement strand
TAAACGTCGGACTTGTAACCAGCTGCTGCGAACCTTCTTGCAATTCATTTATAAAAAACTGAGAAAAAGTCGTCTTTCCCGCACCAACATCCCCTTCTAAGAGAACCGAAAAGGGCGCCGCAACTTCGCGCGCCAGCCGCCGCGCTCTATCTTGAGAGGTGTGGATTTTGAAGAATTGCGAGAATTTTGACACAAATTTTCAGAAAAAATTATAGACATCAGACCATTATGAATTGGATAAAAAGGCTTGTCTTAATGCTTTAAAAGAAAAGTCAAAACAAGAACAAATAAATATAGTAGAAATGGATGAGTTGTATACGCACATTAAAAAAAAGAGTGAAAAACACGAGTTTTGACGGCAGTAGATAGACAAACGACCCACATTACTGCGTTTGAAGTAGGACCTGGACAAACTTCGGTTTTACAAAAATTAATCGATAAAATAGGAGAAAATAATCTGAAAACAGTCTGTACTGATGGGAATTTTGCTTATGAAAAGGAGCTGGGCAAGAACGCTAATATAAAGCATGTAGTAAGCAAGTCCGAAACTTGCTTGGTCGGGAGTTATAATTCGGTATTACGATATTATTTGGTTCGATTACATAGAAAAACTAAGTGCTACAGTAAATCTATACAGATGCTAGAGCTCTCAATTGCTCTGTTTCTGCATAGCAGAATGCTTCTTTGTTAATATGCTTGCCAATTCCTAGCAATATCGTTGGAAGAACTAGTCATTCCAATTTGCTCTAAGCTGAGCAAAACCTTGTGCTTCCGCTGTATCAGCATAAACTGCTGGTTCATTAACCCTATCGATGCTGGATTAAAGGCATTTGTTGTGGCACACAACATATCGAATTGTTTGCGAGTCGTTAATGTGTCTTCTGCTTCTGCCTTTGGACTTGCTTCCATCGCTTGCGGAGCCGTCGTAGCAATTGCAACCATCGCGGTTGCTACCGTCAAAATTTTGGGCATAAAGTTTTCTAAAAAAGTTGTACCTGTTACCATTATTGCATTTTTAGTCGTATGCCTGACACAATAACATCACTTTTTGCCATAAAATTGCTTTATGGGGTAAATTTCTTTTATCTACATCAGTCAAACCACTTGATACTTGAAAAAAACATTCCGCGTCCCCCTGACTATCTATATCGAACCTAAGGATTTTTTTTATTTCTTTACTTGTATACTTTACATTGTAGCCTTTATCGCAACAACGCACCATGAGGACAAAAGTCCTCATGGGATTTAAGAGTTGATTGAAAGTTAACAGTGTGCTTTTTTACAGGAGGTATTTTCTAACAGCACTTCATGATTTTAGGGAAAAAATCAATCAACTCTGTACATAGTCTAGCAAACGGATTCACAGGGGTCAACAAAAAATGGTTAAATTTTTAATAAAATTTTATCTTTTTGCTGTTTGTTGTAATTTTACAACAAATTCCCCCTATTACAATCACATTGTTATTGGAACTAATTGAAGTATATACCAAGTATTATGAATAATATACCTCAGTTATTAATTAAATTCTAACAAAAGCGACACTGATACACATTGCGAGAATTGCGACAGCCGTCACTATTCCGCAGGAAAACCATTTCTTGGATGGCACATATCCAGAAGAAAACATCATTATAGCAACAGGGCCGGAATAATTTGTTAAAACGGAGGACATCGCACTGAAGAGAGCAAAAGTCATTGCCACCGTAACTTTATCTATCCCAAGAGATATTCCAATCCCGAGAAAAGTCATATATAACGCTATGATTCTCGAGCCTTCCCCTGTAAAAAAATAATGCGTTAAAAAATAGATTACAGACAAAATAACAAATGATATTTTGACAGAGCATCCACTGATTAGATTTGACACGATAGAGGTAAACCATTGGATAGCTCCGAAGGAACTCAAACAATTTACATATGATATCAATATTGCCAGCATTATAACTGAACTAAATGCTCCATTATTGGATAATATAGTTTTCATGCTAATCGAATCTCGAACATAAAACACGCACACCCCAAGCAATGTTGTGACCAGGACTGGAACATGGATTATTTCTGCAAAAATCCACATAAGAAGCATCAGCATGAATGTCGCTATTATGAATTTTTCATCACTGGTCAAAGCTCCGAGCTCGTTGTAATTTCTCTGTGCTTGCTCTTGTATGTTGCCAAGTTCGGTGGTTTTGGGGTGACAAAAAATTCTCACTATGAATGGAATTATTGCCAAAATTAGCGCTCCTGGGACGATAGCGTATTTGAACCAGGATAACCAAGTCGTTTGTATTCCAACATCTTGCATTGCTTCAATTATGATGGCATTCGAAATCATAGCGGTTAAAAATATACCGCTACACACAGCATTTGAACTGGAATATAGAAGGGTTAAATATCCTCCGATTGCTTGTTCTGAAACGCCTTTTATTTTAGATGAAATGTATTTCGCCAAAGAAGTTACTAATGGATACCCCACGCTGGCGGCTCTTGCTGTGTTGCTGGGAAGAATAGGCGCAACAAAAAATTCGGTCATTATAATGCTATACGACAAGCCAGTTATTCCCTTGCCAAAAAATCTCATAAAAATATATGCGAGGCGCATACCAAGGGTTGTTTTGGTTATCGCGGTTGTTAGGGACAACACCAAGAACAGCAACCACGGCACTATGTTGCTAAATCCAGAAAAGCTTTCTTTAACTTCGATTGTGCCGGTTAAATTTGCAACAAGCATAGTTATCAACAAAAACGCAACGGGATGACAAACCTCGAGCATAATTCCAACCATCGATGCGACGAAAATGATAAGCATGTGTAAGGCTTTTTCTGACAATCCCGGCACCGGTTTCAGAAATATCCATGCCAATACCGATATTCCCAGTATCGTCAAAAACCTGAAAATTTTTATCTCCGGATTTATCTCAAATTTTTTCATTTCGCGCCCGTTATTAACGATCCGTCATTAGGATAACATAGCAACTTCTGTTCCTGTAAATGCGTCTAAAGAGTGTGTGCGTCCATCCCCGCAAAGGGAGGAGGGTGTTATTGTCCATCGTCTTGTGAGCAACAGCACAGCAACGTGTTCAGAATCATTTTGTAGAAACAGCTATTTGAACTCGACGGATCGCCATCTTTTGTCCTTTCTATCGGATCGAACATTTCGAACGTTAATTTTAGAGGTATGTCGTTTTCGGCTTTTCCTTTTAAGAGATCTTCCTCGTCAGCGCCGCTGCTAAGTATTGCTGGAATAACGTTATTTGAAACTATATCGTCTTCGAATACTCCTCCTTTTTTGTAAAATAGTGAGACCAGTTCACTACAAAATACGTTTTCGACGCGTTCGTTATTGTTAGAATCAGTAACCGAACCAAGAAGTTCGCTCATTGTGCTGATGCTTTCGTATGGTCGTCCTAAGTATTCTTTCATGAAATCCAGTGTCACTTCTTGAGAAACTTCGTTATATAGTGGTCTCACGAATATATTGCCTTTGTATTTTAATAGTCGTTGTCTTAAGTCGCTGATACGGACATGAGGCGCGATGCCATTCAAAATTTCGTGCGCAGAACCGTATGATTCAATTGCAAACGATGCTTTTACTGGAGGATATTTTGTTGCACTTATGACGGCTTTATGTGATTCTTCTATTTCGCGTAGTATTGCTCGTCCTGCTTTTGTTGAAAGAGATAACTCTGTATGTGATTTTCCCCCTGGCATAACGTCAAGAACTGTGTGATATATATCTCTTGGATCGAGGTTGACCACAAATCCGGAATGCGATATCCCATTTGAATTTGGTGCCTTCAGTCTAGAGAAAACACGGATTACGTTTCCTGCGCTACCTTTTGCCGCGAAATTAAGGCAACTACCATTGGTTATTTCGATCATTTCCGCTGTTTCGAGTCCAAGTTTTTTTTCGATTTTTTTCTTTTGTTTATAACATGGGTTGTAAAAACATACGGTATCACCTTTGAAGATATACTTATCAACCTTTGTTATTCCGCTGTCGATTAGATTGTCGTTATCCATGGTGTCTTTATCTATAGGTGGTTCCGTGATGATGGAGCTTGCTGCGTTTCCCATTGAAATGAGCGCAACAATTGCCATAGATGTTTTTAAAAGATGTTTTCCAATATTCATAGTCTTTTCTCCTTTCAGAATTACATCCTTCTATTTACATATTAACACATTATTACAAATAGTGCAATGTTATGACAAATAAATACTATTTTGAAGAATAAAATAGACGATTTTTCAAAATGCTATTGAAACTGAGATAGATTTGTGGTATCATGCAATCATGATTGGTTGTTTGCTAAGAAGTGTTTTTATGGCTTCTCATGAGTCTGCAAAGAAAAGTATAAGAAAGTCAGCTAGACAACATGCTGTTAATATGAGCAGAATGAATAGAATACGGACTTTTATACGTAAATTGGAACAAGCGATAGCAGAAAAAATTTCGAAAGAAAATATTTTAAAGGCTTTTTCCGAGATGCAAAAGGAAATTATGAAGGGCGTAAACAAGAAAGTTGTTCATAGGAATGCAGCTGCTAGAAAAATTTCCAGAATGAGTCACAAGGTTAAGGTGGCGATTGGAGAAGAAAACAAGTAATTTAAAACAACAGGGAGCTCACGAAATAAATTCCGAAGTTTTAGCGAGCTCTTCGCATGAAACTGAAGTCATCATCATAGGCGCCGGAGTCGCCGGAATGTATGCGTCTTATTGCTGCTCTTTGGCGAATGTCGGTTGCGTCCTTGTCGATAAGATGGCGAGTCCTGGAGGGCAGTGTGTTGCCTTGTATCCTGACAAGGTGTTGTATGGTGTTCCTGGATACACAAATATAAAAGCAAAAGATTTTATAGCGAAATTATCCGAGCAGTGTTTGCAAAATACAGACAACAGTTATTTTGGATATACTGTGCAAAAAATAACAAGAACGTGCGATGACAAGTTTACGTTTCTTTTGCATAGCGATGATGCTTGCAATATTAGCGGAGATAAAACAGTATCTTCGAAATATGTGATTATCGCAACCGGAATCGGTGAGATGAAACCGAATATACCAGCAAGTATTCAAGGAATATCTGATATACCGAGTAATTCTGACTTTATCCAATTTTATTGTCTGAACCATACTTTATACAAAGGCAAAGACGTTGTAATCGCAGGAGGAGGAGATTCGGCTATAGACTTTGCATTAGATCTTGCAAAAATTACGCGTAGTCTAACTGTGATTCACAGGCGAGCAAGTTTTTCTTGCGAAGAATCAAAGATATCTCAACTTGCTGAGTTTGCAAACATCTATAAAATAAAACTTGAATTGGAGCAGAATATTTGTTTATTGGGCGAGCAGGGAGGAAAACGATATATAGAAACCATAGATAAAACAGGGAACAAACGCAGATACGTTGCTGACCACATCGTGTTTTGCTATGGTTTTGTCGCAAGTCCAGGAAATATCGCCACTGAGATTGGTGTCGAGACCGAAAAAAATTTGGTAAAAGTGAACATAGAAAATATGGAAACTTCGATAAAAAACTGCTATGCTATTGGCGATGTGGCGACATATAAGAACAAAAAAAAGAATATTGTTCCGTGTTTTTTCGAAGCAGATCGAGCAGTGAGGGCAATAAAAGATAAAATATCTGGAGGATAACATGAGTGAATTTATAAAAGTTAGGGGGGCTAGAGAACACAATTTAAAAAATATAGATATTGATGTTCCTAAGAACAAGTTGGTTGTTATAACTGGCTTGAGTGGTTCTGGGAAGTCTACGCTTGCTTTCGACACCCTATATGCGGAAGGACAACGTCGATATGTCGAAAGTTTATCATCATATGCACGTCAGTTTTTAAATTTGATGCCGAAACCGGATGTTGATTCAATAGAGGGGCTGAGCCCGGCCATATCAATAGAACAAAAAACAGTATCGAAAAACCCACGTTCCACAGTCGGCACTATAACTGAAATATATGATTATTTGCGTGTTTTATATGCACGAATAGGTGTTCCTTATTCTCCTGTTACCGGGCTTCCGATACAGGCACAAACTGTGTCTCAAATAGTCGATTCGATAGTTGAAAATCCTGCTGGAAAAAAGTTTTATATCTTGGCTCCGATTGCAAGACAGAAGAAAGGTGAATTTCGCGCTGATTTGATGGTGATGAAGCGTCTGGGATTTGAGCGGGTATTTGTTGACAAAGTTTTATATAAAGTTGATGAGGTGCCACTCCTTGTTAAGCACGTAAAGCACGATATTTCTATAGTTGTTGATAGAATATCGATACCTTCTGAACTAGATGAATTAGCAGATCTGAAACAAAGACTGGCGAACTCAGTTGCCATAGGGCTGAAGCATGCAAACGGGTTGCTCATTACCAAGGATTTTGAGACAGGAGATGAGAAAATATATTCAGAACACCTAACATGTCCAGTGTCTGGATTTTGTATAGAAAAGATAGAACCTCGGTTATTTTCATTTAACAGCCCTAAAGGCGCCTGTTCTGCCTGTGGAGGACTGGGATTTAGGGATGCAAGCGTCAGTATCGGCAATATTTTGAACAAAAAACTAGAGCTAGACGATAATGATATAGATGAACTCCTTTCTTCATTTGAACGCGAAATATGCCCAAGGTGCCACGGAACCAGGTTATCCGACGAAGCCCTTGCTGTAAAAATAAAAGGAACAAATATAGCCCAAGTGTCAGAAATGTCGATATCGAAAGCAAAAGAGTGGGCAAACGGTCTTTGGGAGCAGTTAACGGAAAAAGAGAAGTCGATAGCAGATAAGTTACTGACTGAAATACAAAATAGACTTCAGTTCCTCGTAAATGTTGGCTTGGAATATTTGACTTTATCGAGAGCCTCTGAAACCTTGTCAGGCGGAGAAGGGCAACGTATACGGTTAGCGTCTCAGATTGGTTCTGGATTGACCGGAGTTATGTATGTTTTGGACGAGCCATCGATTGGGTTACATCAGCGGGATAATGATAAGTTAATTGGAACATTGAAAGAATTACGTGATTACGGCAACTCAGTTATTGTTGTCGAGCATGACGAAGACACGATGTATGCCTCGGATTGGATAATCGATATAGGTCCCAGAGCCGGAGTACACGGCGGACATGTTTGTGCCGAAGGAATGGTCGAAGATATAAAGAAAAATCCGAATAGCTTAACTGGACAGTATTTATCCGGTGAGCAAAAAATCGAGGTACCAAAAACGAGACGACATATTAATGCAAAACGGACAATAGAAATAGTTGATGCTCATGCAAACAATTTGAAGCACATAAACGTCAAAATCCCGTTAGGAGTTTTCACGTGCGTTACCGGCGTTTCTGGTTCAGTAAAATCGACTCTCATTATTGACACGTTATTTAGGGCTGTGTATGAAAAGATAAATCGTGGCACATTTAAAATGAAAGAATTGGGCGATATCCGCAATATTGATCTAATTGACAAAGTTATTGACATAAGTCAATCTCCGATAGGTCGGACGCCAAGGTCAAATCCAGCGACTTATGTCGGATGTTTCACAGATATTCGAAACTTGTATGCTAGTTTGCCAGAAGCAAAGGCGCGAGGATACACAAACAGTAGATTTTCATTCAATGTGAAAGGAGGACGTTGTGAGGCTTGCAAAGGCGACGGCGTCATAAAAGTTGAAATGCACTTTTTGCCGGACGTGTATGTCACTTGTGACCAATGTCACGGCGCTAGATTTAATCGTGAAACCAGAGAGGTGAAATACAAGGGAAAAAGCATTTCAGACATACTTGACATGACAATAGAAGATTGTACTCAGCTTTTTAGCAATCAGCCTCAAATTTTCCAGAAGTTGAGTTGCTTGTGTCGTGTTGGTTTGGGCTATTTAACGCTCGGGCACAAAGCTACAATACTTTCTGGTGGAGAGGCGCAACGTGTGAAATTAGCGAAGGAATTGTCTCGCAAGTCGACGGGAAACACTCTTTATATACTTGACGAACCAACAACTGGTTTGCATATGGATGATATAAATAAATTACTAAGTATATTGCACATACTTGTTGAAGCGGGAAATACTGTCGTTGTGATAGAGCATAATTTGGATGTTATAAAAACGGCTGATTGGATCATCGATATTGGACACGAAGGTGGAGAAAATGGAGGACGAGTGGTCGTTGAAGGAACGCCTGAGACCGTAGCTCAATGCCAAGAAAGCTACACGGGCAAGTATCTTAAAAAATATTTAACGGCATAGGGAATTGGCAAAGTATAGCTAAAAAATTGCTATACTGGTACAGGTAGATTGTATTTCATGGGTGTTTCAGTATGGTAAAGAAAATCGCAGTTTTGCTTGGAGGTTGGTCATCTGAGCGCGAAATTTCTCTGATGTCTGGAAAAAAAGTGGTCGTTATGCTCAGGAAGCTAGGATACGAAGTCACAGAAATAGACGTTAAAAAAGATTTAAGATATTTAACTGACGAGCTTTATAGAGCAAATCCAGACTATATCTTCAATGCTTTGCATGGTTTTGGAGGTGAAGACGGAGTGATTCAGGGGGTATTGGATGTATTCGGAAAGCCATATAATTGCAGTGGGACGCTGAGTTCCGCGATATGCTTTGACAAAGCGATTTGCAAGCAAATTGTCAAGTCTGCTGGTGTGCGAACTGTTGATGGTTTTACAGTAAATTCGACAGAACTTGCGGCTATAACTAATCGTATAGAATATCCTTTTGTCATAAAGCCAGCATCAAATGGCTCTAGTATTGGAGTTTTTACCATTTTTGATGAGCCAGATTGGCATAAGTTTTGCGACACACCTTGGACTTTTGGAAGAAAAGTTATTGTTGAAAAATACATCGAGGGACGTGAATTTACGGTATGCGTGATAAATGGAAAGGTTCTTGGAACGATTGAAATAACGTTTAAAAACAAAACATATGACTATGAATGCAAATATGAGCCCGGAGCATCGGCACACGCTTCTGTGTTCGATATGGACAGAGAAGCGTTGCAAGAAATGTGTAATATGTCTGAAATGGCATATAAAGCTTGCGAATGCGCAGGAATAGTTCGTGTAGATTTTAGATTCGATGGCAAGCAGGCATATTTCCTTGAGATAAATACTCAGCCTGGCATGACTGAATTATCGTTAGTTCCAGATATAGCGAAATTCGCAGGCCAATCATTCGAAGAACTATTGCAAGAAATCATCGAAACATCGCAAGTACAGGACTAAATAAGATTAGGCTCTACAGTTAGAGTGAGTTATAGTAAAGTGTAATGTTTATACAACGATGGTTTTGTAATAATGTTGGATGTGTATTGATATTTTGTTCTTAGTTGTTATTGTCCAGGAATATGCTTATTTCCACAAAGCGGTGTTGCTCTCACTTAGGATGCAAAGCGAATCGAGAACGAACACGCATCAATAGATAATAGCTAAAAGCAATTTAGTCTCTTTTTAGCGAATATATTTATTTTATAGGATGATCTGGTTTCAAAGTCTAATTCATAGATCAGCAAAAAATAAGTGTTATTTTCCATTCAAGAAGTGATCACGTAATGTATTGTTGTATTATGTTATTAATTAAATATTTCGATATGTCTAAATCTTTATTTATTATAACATGATGATAAGGCGCTATACGTCGCACTAAAAAGGATTCTTCTATACGTTTATTTAAGCTTTGCGGAGTTTCAGAGTTCCTTCCTTGCAACCTAGCTCGCAGAGTTTTCAGAGATGGAGGCAGAACCAAAATTCCGACACATCTTGT
>JAFSTL010000026.1 GCA_017450545.1 Alphaproteobacteria bacterium | reverse complement strand
CATGAAGACTGAAGGAGCTGGTTTTAGTGGCTGTTTTATGAATAGAGTTGAGCTTGTTGATAGCATTGCGAGCGTTTCCGGAGTTAAGAGAAATGACGTAGATAAGGTTGTTTCGGCTTTCACGGAAGTTGTTACCTCTGTACTTGCGAAAGGAGAAGAGGTGCGACTGCTTGGTTTTGGCAGTTTCTGTGTTGTGCATAGAAATGCGACTGAGGGACGAAATTTGCAAACTGGAGAGAAAGTCAAAGTTCCTGAGAGGAATTCTCCTAAATTTAAACCTGGAAAAAATCTTAAGGATGCAGTGACAAAAGGCTCTAAATAGTGGGTATCATGGGCGATTGGCTCAGTGGTAGAGCATCTCGTTTACACCGAGGGGGTCGGCGGTTCGAATCCGTCATCGCCCACCATTTTGTCGTTTTGTTAATTTTGGTTCTTATGTTGTCAGCCTGCGGGAGAGAAGGTAATCTAGAGCGAGTTAATGTTTATACGCATATGGATTAAATTATTTCGCTTTTTCTAACCATAAATATGGGAATGGTTATGATAAGCATCATTCCAATCGATAGGGCACAGGACATAGACCAATCGAGGTTGGTGAAAAATTCGTTCCAAAGAACTCGTCCGAACGTTATGGAATCTGCACCCCCCATCAATTCTGGAACAACGAATTCGCCGATTGTTGCCGAAAATACAAGTACAGATCCAGATATTATCCCAGATTTTGCTAATGGCACAGTTATTCTCCAGAATGTTTTTGTAGGTCGACAGCCTAAATCGTATGCTGATTCTATATACGATTTGTCTACCTTTTCTAGAACAGCATATATTGGAAATATCATAAAGGGTAAATAACAAAAGACCAATCCCAAGGCAACAGCAAAATAAGTTCCAATAAATTGGATTGGAGAAGAGATTATTCCCAATTTTATTAGAGCTGTATTTATCATTCCGTTCACACTTAATAAACTCATCCAGGAATATATTCTAATAAGGAATGATGTCCAGAATGATAATGAAACCAAGAGCAAAAAAATTGTTTTTAGCCTGTCTCTCACTCTGTGAATGCCATACGCCATTGGAAAACCGATAAGAAAACACAAAATTGTTGAAACTACAGAAAGATATAGTGAATTTATAAAAGCAGTAACGTAATAGGGGTCACGAAACATCGTGATATAATTTTTTAGACTTAATTTTATTTCAAACATATAATTTTTCATCACCGTGAAAATTTCTGTGAATGGAGGTATACCAAAAACAGATTCAGCAAAGCTAATTTTAAAAACGGTTAATAATGGAAGTATGAAAAATGTAATTATCCACAAAAGCGGGACAATTTCTAACCAAAATTTAGAGTTGTTATGTTGCGCCAGTTCAACCAGCTTCTTTTTACTTCCAAGAAAAATAGAACTTAACGTTTTCAATTTCATGCTGTTAATACCAAACTATTCTCTGATCGCCAAAAAAGGTACACCGTATCTTCCCACTGAAAACTTCTATCAGTAAGTCTTAGCAAGTTAGGCAAAGTCGCCAGAACCATTTTACCAGAATCCAGCTTTACGTAATAAATAGAAACATCACCAAGATACGCGATTTCTTGCACAATTCCTTTTGTCCAATTATATGCTTGTTCAGGTCTTGTTGACGAAATCATGATTTTCTCCGGTCTTATTGCCAACGTGACATTTGAACCAAGTGGCAATGTTCCGGTGTGGGTTGCATGACATCGACACTCAATTTCTGGTGTTTCTATTAAAACATAATCTGTTCCCTGCTCAACTGTTATTCCATCAAAAAGATTTATGCTGCCAATAAATTCTGCTACATACCGAGAATTCGGAAACTCATACACGTCATGGGGCACGCCAACTTGACGAATTTTTCCATCTTCCATAACTGCCATTCTGGTCGACATCGTCATTGCTTCTTCTTGATCATGAGTAACAAGAATAAAGGTTATACCAACTTTTTCTTGAATGTTTACTAATTCAAACTGTGTTTCTTCCCTAAGGCGCTTATCAAGAGCAGTTAACGGTTCATCCAATAGTATTAGTTTCGGTCTCTTTGCCAAAGTTCTGGCTAATGCCACTCTCTGACGTTGTCCTCCGGATAGTTGGTCAGGTTTTCTGTCTCCGAAACCATCCAATTGCACCAAACTCAGCATTTCTTTAACTCTGTCATCAATCGCGCTTTTCCCGAGCCCATCTTGTTTTAGTCCAAACGCTATATTTTGATATACAGTCATATGTGGAAATAAAGCATATGACTGAAACATCATATTTACTGGACGTTTATACGCTGGTAAGTTCGTTATATCAATTCCATCAATCAAAATTCTGCCAGAAGTCACCTCCTCAAAACCGGCCAAGACACGTAGCAACGTCGTTTTGCCGCATCCAGAGCGCCCTAAAAGCGAGAAAAACTCCCCCTTGTAAACAGAAAGAGAAACATCTTTTATTGGCGTCACTTCGTCATAGGACTTCGTTATCCCCTCAATTTGGATGTATGGCTCGGCGTTCATATCTTGCCAAACCTCCATGTTTCTTTTTAACGCCTGAGTAGATAAAGCCACTGCACAATCAACAACACAACCTACGTGATTATCTTACTTCATTTTAATGATCATTTCATCTTTTACGCTGGCATTATTTTGTGGTGAACATGCACAACGAATTGCCTCAATCCCAAATGTGTAGTATTATGAAAATAGGAGAAGGTTTGAAGCCTTATTTTGAAAGGAAAAGAAAAATGAAGTTCAGTTTAAGTAAAACTAAGTATTCGGGGGGGGGAGCTATATTTTAGCAGTATTATAGCTCTACCTCTGGTTACTTCCTGTTGTTATGCAGACTTAATAGGAACAGAGTTAAAGACGAAAGAAGATTTGCACCATTTCACGTTGTGTTTGGAGTTTAAATCGAATGTTGCATATAAGTTAAATCAAGAAAAATGTGCGAGTTGGATAAAAGAAGACTTGTACAAAGAATCAATATACAACGTTATTTCGAATGCAATCGCCGATTGTGTTTTAAAAAGAAATGAATTCGCAAAAGATAAGGTAAAAGATGGTGTTGTTACGTTTGATAACAAAAACTACGAAAGTTATACTGCCGAAAACTGGAATGCTGTTGTGTTGTATAATCTAGTGCAATACGTTTATTCTTTGAAAAAAAATAAGAAACAGCAAGACGGAGGAAAAGGCGATGAGAAAATGACCGTTGCCAATATTAGGGAAAAGTTCCTCAAAGAGTATATCGACAACGGCACAGAAGGTGTGAGATTACAAGTTGAATGTGGAACGGATTACAAAGATAAAATAAGGTGGGCATACAACGATATTATGGAGTACGACACAGCGCTAAGCATAATCAAATACATGATGAGCAAGCAGTTTAACAACATATGGGAAGAAGGGACAACAGTTTGCGCAGATTACGACAAGAAGGGATTTGCGGATATAGAAATAGATTCTAACGACCTGTATAACAAGAGTTATGCCTTTAACAACTCAGACGAAAAGGCAGAATCTGGAAAATCTGACATGCGGATAATCGTAAAAGGCGGAAAAGTCGCAGATGCTGTGGTATATGGTGCAAAGGCGATGTATAACTGTGACTTAGATGATTACATGAACATTAAATATAAGGCTAAGGTGCAAGAATACAAATATCCTAAAGATGTGTTTTCATCAGAGAAAATGGAAAGTCTGTATCGAGAAGAAGAGTCTGGGGAAGAAAGCTCTATCGATGTGTCTCCAGGGAAAACCATGATTACAGAGGGGCTAATCGCATCATGGTATGAAAAAAGAGATGAATTCGATAAAACGAGCGACGATCACTTAAATTGGATATTGGTAGATGAACTATACACTAAAAAATCATATATAACTCCGACAAAAAAGATAAATCTTATATTCTGCACCACAAATACGGATGGATACAAACACAGGCTAATATTAGGCGATGAGTGTCTAAATGATATATCTCTGCCGTCATACGAAAACAACAATAAATGTCAAGAATATCTCGATATAGGACTAAAGATGAAAGAGGGTACATATATTGAAACAGATAAGAAATGTAAATCCTTGATAAATGACAGTAAATCGATTACAACCATAGACTTGGCAATGGCAATAGGTTGGAACTCAGAAGTTAGAGAAATGCCCGAGCTGATTGAAGAAAACGAAAACTTGCAAGAAGTAAATCTAACACTAACAAACACTAATGGCAAAACAACATGTGCGGGGATGATAGCACGAAACTGCGGACTAAAAAATATCAACCTTACCATGAATGGATACTCTTTATACGACTTACAAAGAATGATAAACAACAATGAGCAACTGGAAAAAGTAACGATAGATTTTGAGCATAGCACAGCTGATCACACGAATGTATCCAGTATGATAGCTGATTGTAAAAACCTTAAGGAGGTACATTTAAAGAACACAAACACTAAAGACGGCTATGGGTATGAGAAACGCGATGTGTATACAGATGTATTACTGAATGATGACGACGTTGAAGGAAATGAAGATGATGAGAATAAAATATTCCCGGGATGTCCAGAGGATGTCTACATAACCATTGAAAACAAATAAAGATTAACCAAGGATAAGCCTGGAGTGAAGACGACCAGGCTGTGTCTTTGTTTAAAGCACGAATCTCTCGAGGTGTTGACATACGTGAGAAAGTGTGGTACCATGGAGGAGTTGATTGTTACTGGGAAGAGGATTTGTGATGAAAGGATTTAAAGTTGCCTCGGTAGTTACGCTTTTTGCGTGTGGTGTTAGCGTTGTGACTGCAAAGGAAGACACTGTAGAAGTGCAAAAGCAGATATTGGATATTTACACTGAATTTTTGCAAATTGTAAAGTCGGGTGTAGATGACAAAAAAATGATTGAATTTTCGACGAAGAACATGGATACAGATGCGATATCGAAAAGATTTTGTGGAGCGAATAACGAAAAACTGATAAATACGATAATCAAATTTTTAATTTGGAGGTTGAAAACTGAGGCAATACAAAGTGTAAGTGATTACTCTTTAGACAAAAATATGAAAACAATTACAAAAGCAAAAACAACAGAGGTGAAATGTCAGCTTATAAAAAAAGGAACAGATCCGGTTAATATGACTATCACATTCACCAAAGATAATGGGAAACTTGGAAAAATTAGGGAAATAAAACTGTTAGAAATTCCCCTGATTGAAGGAGCAAAAGTTCCAATGAAGAAATATTTCGAAACAAAAGGAATAAAGATAGAGCAGATCAAAAACCCATCCGAACGAGCAGAGAAATGTTGCGAGGCTCTGGATGACTTTATGAAGCAAAATAAACGCGATGCGAAAAAGTGATGGAACGTTTCTATTGTTCCAGAGCTCGGCGGTATATCTCAAGTAATTCTTCTTGTTCTTCCACGTCCTCTTTTTTCATTTTCCTTAATTTTATGAGTTGTCGCAAAGTTGCAACGTCCAAGCCTTGAGCCTTTGCCTCGGCGAAAGTATCTCGTATGTCAGACAATATCTGAGATTTTCTTTCTTCCAAAGTTTCAATCTGGGAGACTACTTGTTTTATCAATCCAGCAGAAACCGTAACGTTGTCAAAAGTGTTCATCCGAGTTTGTCATATGTCTGAAAAATCCTTTTGATATTATATGACAAAGACGCAGCAAAAACCATAAGAAAATTAGCTAAATGCGTTTTGTCAAAAACTTATATATCAAAGAATTTCATGCCAGGAAGAGATGTTATGCTCTTTCTATTTTCGAGAGACATATTTTTGACGTATTTTGTCTCAATAACAACTTTTGAGCCATTTTGTTTACGAACGATAAAGGATATTATATTGTTTCCATCAGGTATTTTTTCTATAACTTCGTATAACTTGTCTATATCTGCATTTTCTAATATTTCTATAAATACGTTTTGATTTTCTATAATCTTATCGATATTTTGGACTGATGTGCCGAGGATTTTCAAATTATCTCCGTCGATTTTGATATTTGCATCGAGTAGTAACGAATTGCCAACAACCAGCAAATCCTTTGACTTTGCAAAAACATCTGGGAATACAGTCACCTCGAATGAATTATCCTGATCTGAAATGGTCAGGAAGGCGTATTTTTGTCCATTCTTAGATAATTTTTCCTTTTTGGATAGCAAAACACCCGCAATTTTTATATTAGATTCGCTTTCCCGAAAGTCTCTGCTCCTCGTCACATTGTAATTTTCTAGAAATTCTGCGTATACATCCATTGGATGTGCATTTAAATAAAATCCAATGGCTCGTCTTTCATAATCCAACTTTTCGATAGGATTCCATTCAGGCACTCGCTTCAACTCAACAATACTCGGTTTTATATCAGCAAAAAGCGACATTTGTTTCGTTTCGCCACTTGCTGCGGCATTCATTAAGTTGTCCAAAGATTCGAAAATTTGGTGACGATTTGGATGTATCGAATCAAAAGCTCCAGCAAAAGTTAATATTTCAATTTGTCGTTGTTGAACACCGACCGACTTTGCTCGCTTAATAAAATCGTGAATATCTTTGAATCTTCCATTTTTTTCGCGTTCTTTCACAATGTTTTCCATAACAGAAACGCCGCATCCCTTGAGCGCGCTCAACGCATAGCGTATTTTATTCTTTTCAATAGCATCACCTGAAAAATATGCTTCAGATTTGTTTATGTCCGGAGGCAAGACTTCAATCCCGGAGTTCTTAGCATCCTGAACGAATACCGAAATTTTATCGGTATTGATTATATCCATATTCATAGATGCTATATAAAACTCTCGTCTAAAGTGCGTTTTTAGATATGCCGTTTGATATGAAACAACCGCATACGATGCTGCGTGAGAGCGGTTAAATCCATACCCCGCAAATTTTTCCATTAAAGCAAAAACCTGGTCTGCAACGCTCTTTGAAATGCCCTTTTTTGCAGCTCCTTCTGCGAATATTTCGCGATGCCTAACCATCTCCTCCTTAATCTTTTTACCCATCGCTCGGCGCAACAAATCAGCGCCTGCAAGACTGTATCCCCCCATAGCCTGCGCCGTCTGCATAACTTGCTCCTGATATATCATGATGCCGTAGGTATGCTTCAAAATTGGCTCCAGTAGTGGGTGAAGGTACTCCGTTTTTTCTCTTCCATGTTTTCTTGCGATGTATAGTGGAATATTATCCATAGGTCCTGGACGGTATAGCGACACTAGAGCGATAATATCTTCGAGGTTATCTGGCTGAAGCTTTTGTATAACGTCTCGCATCCCAGCACTTTCAAGTTGGAACACGCCAATCACATCCGTCGCACAAATAAGTTTAAAAACAGCAGGATCTTCCATATCTATTTTGGATATATCGACATCAACATTGTGATATTTCTTGATATATTCGCAAGCGTGTTTTATGACAGTCAGCGTCTTCAGTCCCAAAAAGTCGAATTTTACTAAACCGGCAGATTCGACGAATTTCATATTAAATTGAGTTATTGCTAAATCAGTTTCACCATCCGAATACAGTGGCACTAGTTCGTCTATATTTTCATTACCAATGACAATTCCAGCTGCATGCATGGATGCGTGACGGTATAATCCTTCAAGTTGCAGACCGGTATTTATCAAGAACTCAATAGTTTCGTCTTCTTGCATCATCTGTTTCAACTGAGGCTCTATTTCGAGAGCCTGCGCTAAATCTACCGGATTTGTTGGATTTTGCGGAACGAGCTTTGTGATTTTATCGACTTGTCCATATGGCATTTGCAATACTCTGCCGACATCCCGCAACACATTTCGTGCCTGAAGTTTTCCTAGTGCTATTATGTGTGCGACTTTGTCTTTACCATACTTTGACTGAACATACTTAATAACTTCCTCGCGTTTCTCCTGACAAAAGTCGATATCAAAATCCGGCATTGACACACGTTCCGGATTAAGAAAACGCTCGAAAAACAGCTTATATTTTATAGGGTCAAGTTCAGTTATGTATAAGCACCAGCCAACCAGCGAGCCTGCGCCAGAACCACGCCCTGGTCCAACAGGTACGTCGTGTTGCTTCGACCATTTGACGAAGTCCGAAACTATCAGGAAGTACCCGCTAAATCCCATATTCTTTATAACACCAAGCTCATATTCTAAACGTTCGGTATATTCAGTCTCTACCTCTTTTGGATTGCGATTTATATTAACTTTGTATTTCAATACTTCATCCTGCAACCTCTTTACTAATCCCGCGTGCGCCTGCCTATCGAGAATGTCGTCCTCATTTTCGCCAGATTCATCGACAAATCTCGGCAAAATCGGCTTTTTCTTTTCAGGCATAAAAGCACATCTTTGAGCTATAGCGGATGTATTTATGACAGCTTCTTTTACATCTTTGAATAATTCAAACATTTCATCAGTAGATTTCAGGTAATGTTCAGCCGAAACTCTTCGCCGTTCCTTAACAGTCATATACGTTGCATCAGCAATACACATCAGTGCGTCGTGAGCAATATGCATCGATTTATCTAAAAAAAACACTTCATTTGTTGCAACAAGCGGAATATTATTTTGTAATGCATAATTTATGAAAAATTGCTCGCAATGTTTTTCTTCAGGTTCGCCTGTCCGTGAAATCTCAACATAGCAATTGTCTTTATAAATAGCTTGTATTTCATCAATAGTATTCGTAGCCAGTTCGTTATTTCCATTTAAAATCAAGCTACCAATCAAGCCTTTAGCTCCTCCGGTTAGTGCTATTATACCGTTATCATATTGATGCAAGTTTTCCAGAGTAACAAACCTGGTCTCTTCTTTGCATTTTATATAAAAGCAGGTCATGAGCTTCATCAAATTTTTATAGCCAAGCTCATTTTTAGCTAACAATACAATCGGAGCAATTATTCCGCAGTGCCTTATATCAAGTTGCAGTCCCATTATCGGCTGGATACCAGCGCCTGACGCTTTTGTCGCGAATTCCAACGCTCCAAACATATTGTTCGTATCGGTTATTGCCACCGCAGGAATTGCTCGGGCTTCGCAAGTATGTATTAAATCCGGTAATTTTACCGCCCCCTCGCAAAGGGAATACGCACTGTGTAATCTCAAATGTATAAATGGAAGCGTCATAATTTCTTAGAGTGGATACACACTTACGTGATTGTATCACACTCAACTTGCTATAGCGTCTGCTTCCTATTCTTTATATTTCACTTTCCACCCATCTTTCCTGTCGTAGTATATTGATTCGACATCCGCTGGTTTCTTTCCTGTTATAATATAGTTATATATAGTGACTATGTCTTTGTCTTCTGGCGTGTAATTATTTTCTTTTATCAACACAGTCGTTGATTCTTTGAGGTATCTATCTGTTTTCATCTTAATCTGATAAGGAGAACATACAGATTCCATTATTATTGCGTACCACGGTATGTTATAGAAAATTCCTTGCATCTTTAATTTTATCGTTGATCTGTTAGCCCATTCGCCAAGTTCTAACTTTTTCTTTTCGTGGGCGTACTTATATTCAAAAAGCCATAGTATGGCGTCTTTTGTTTCATCGTAGCAAGTCATGCTTAAAACCGGTGTTAACTTTATCCAGATTCCATCTGCTATCGTTCTGTCTTTTCGACATTTTTTTAGCCAGACGTAGTATGTGTTGCAGAATTCATAAAATTCCTTCTGCAAATTCAGCTCTTTAGCATATTCCCTTATATCGCCCATAGCTTTTTCCAAAATTTCGTCAAAACCCTTTATTTTTGTGCTATAAGTGTTCTTAACATTTTCTTCAACTTGTTCAAATGCTTGTTCTATCGTATATGCTTTATCCTTCTTATATCCGCAATAATAAACATGTATTAAGTTCCAAAGCACAACTGCGTTCCAGTTTTCGGCAGTATAAGTTTTTGCATCAACATCGAATGTTATAACATCTCCTGCCTTTTTACCTGCAAATTCATTCTTCTCAGTTAAACAATCTGCAATAGCTTTGCCAATAACATTGCGTATTGATTCACTATAATATTCGTCAGTAATCCAACTGCCTTCTTTTGCTTCAACGATTTTATTATTCGCAATAATGCGCCAACTAATCTGATTACAGACATTTAACACATCTTGTCTGCTGAAGTAT